>JAKAAL010000704.1 GCA_021802375.1 Bacillota bacterium
AATTGTCGATACTATAAGAATAATGACGATTCGGGCATAAGGACGAAGACCACAGAAAATCACAATCTGGTTTGCGCGTTGCCGTAGATTGTTAGTCAAATTACCATACTAATAGAGGTGACTTATGAAACGCGGAATTAATTTGACGACAGTCAAGGCCCATAATGAAGCGTTGTTATTGGATCTTATCCGACGCCATGATCCTGTCAGCCGACGGGAATTATCCGAAATAGCTGGTTTGACACCAGCGACGATCTCATCGATCGTCGGTCGACTCATTACCGAAAATGTCGTCATCGAAGGGGCTACCGTGGCCTCGCGGGGTGGTGCAAAAGGCGGAAGGCATAGAACGACCTTACATTTAGTGCCCGGAGCAAGAGTGGCAGGAGGCGTCATTGTTGATCGACTTGGGTTAAGCGGGGCTATCATCGACATCGGGGGTAATGTTTACGATCATTTCTCAATACGGTTTGATAACTGTTTAGGGGACATATCGGAAGACAATATCGTACTTATTTTGCAACGTGCTTTTATAAAGCTTAAACACCAAATTCCCGAAGGTAGCCGATTTTGTGGCTGGGGATTAGGCGTGCCTATGTGGTATCCTCGTGGACTTCTATGGGAAAAAGTTGTCGCCAGAATCCAAGAACAGTTACAAGAACCTATTGAATATACCCAAAATGCTGTGTGCAGCGCGATTGGCGAATGGTGGTCTGCAGATGTTTCTCCACAATTACCCACTTTGTATTTATTTCTTGGAGGAGGAATTGGAGGTTGTTTTATCCAGCAGGAGGAGCATCATGCCGGTCCTATATTTCAATCGGCAGAAATCGGACACATGGGCATTTCACCCGAGGGCCCTCTGTGTTATTGCGGCGGACGGGGGTGCCTTGAACAGTTGGCGGGTCCAAACCTTCTAGCCACGGGCACTAACGTGCAGCAAATTGCGGAATATTTAGGGTATGCCTTGCGGTCATTAACTTTGCTTTTAGATGTAAAGGAAATTATTATTGCTGGTCCTCGGCGGAATCTCTTGGGGTTGGAGTACCTGGTGGTCTTGCAGAGGGTCTTAGACGGACGTTCAGCCAAGGTGCGCATGACGAATGTTGCGCCGCAAGACGAGGCCGTGGGCGCGGCGGCCGCTGTGTTCCAGAATGGCAAAGGATGGCTTGGCCCACAAAATCGTTTAAGGAGTGAATTAAATCATGTTGAGTCTCAAACAGTCCGTTAGTCCCGTTTGGCTGTTCGATGGACAGGACGGAATTACCGTTCGGGAACCCTTGCGCAGCGGAGAAGGTAACTGGGTAGGCGCTCCCGGTATTTGTGTTAACGGCAAAGAGATATATATGACTTATCGGTATCGGCGTCCGCGTGGGGAAGGACGTGGTATTGAAGCGCGCATTGCTCGTAGTACGGACGGCGTCCATTTCACGGATATTTGGACCGTGCAGCAACAAGAGTTGAATACGAGTTCTGTCGAGCGCTTTGCTTTACTCAAAGTGCAAGATGGGTACGCTCTGTTTCTGAGTTATGTGGATCCGGCAGATAATCGCTGGCGAGTCGATCGGGTATTAGCTGCGCATCCTGATGAATTTCAAGTCAAGGAACGCCAAAAATTGTTTACAGCGGCTGATATTGGATTAGAAGCCGTCAAAGATCCGGCGGTGGTGCGGGCTTTTGGATTATATTGGATGATTCTCAGCTGCGCCCGGTTAAAAGAAGGAATTCAGATGTCTACGCAAGGTCTTCATTTGTCGGGTGATGTCTATACGACTGGATTGATTGAATCCATTACAACGGTGGCAATTAGTCGAAATGGAATAGATTATGACTGGCTAGGTCCCGTTATGGAAACCACCCCTGGACAGTGGGATGCTTACGCAGCGCGGATCAGCACGATTGTTACGACATCACAAGGATTTGTGGCTTACTACGATGGAGGGGCCAGTCACGATGAAAACTTTGAAGAGAGGACAGGCATTGCCATTTCAGGGGATATGGTGCACTGGACCAAGCTCAGTCGTAAGGAGCCGTGGATGGTGTCACCCCACGCTCGGGGCACATTCCGTTATGTGGATTACGCTGAGTTGAACGGCGTGTTCTATTTCTATTATGAATACGCACGAGGTGATGGATCCCATGAATTGCGCGTAAATACAGTTACCCCATCCTCGAAAGATTTACCTTGATATTGCATCTTCGGAATATTGGAATACGGAATCCCCCCATAGTGGTTCTGGATTGTAGAAGGTTGGGAAATTTGCAATCGGATTAGATAACCGCAGTCACTGCGGACCCCCAAACTGGTGGCTACATGGTTGGACATCATTTGATGGAGTAGGGCTTATAAACGGTTCGCAATAATTGCTGGAACCGTTAGTTCTCAAGACAGATGGCTTCGCGAGCATGGATTTTTGGGATCCTTAAAGGAAAGCAACGTGGACACCAACGAAATATCGGTAATGGATGGAGACTTTACTGAAGCTGGAGGATTTCGAGCCATGACGACACTGCTAAGGCGGGAAGTATCCATTCAAGTGATTTTTGCTACCAATGACGAAATGGTAACCGATGCAACGAATATTCACTGCTCATCACATTAAAATTTCCCGTAGTGTTGCGGTATTCGGTTTCGATAATATTCGACGTTCCCACTACGTGACTCCGTCATTGTCAACTATTTATCGATCTACGTATGAATTGGGTATTGCGGGATATTCGTCAACTTAAACGTGCGATGAGTGGAGAAACTAACATTGCTCCTGCAATATTACCGGTTACCGTGATAACTCGAGAATCGTCAGTATCACCTCAAACGAAAGTAGGCGAACCCGCTCATGTCTCTTGAAACGAAAGACCATGCGTTTTGGCTTCACGGCTCTCCGCACTTTTTATATGGAGGGGAAGTGCATTACTTCCGTATTCCTGTGGAAATGTGGGAAGATCGACTTCAAAGAGTGAAAGATTTGGGGATCACTACCCTCAGTACGTATATTCCCTGGTTATGGCATGAACCACAATCCGAGCACTTCGACTTTGACGGACATTCGCATCCTCAGCGCAATCTCCAACACTTCCTAGAGTTGTGCAAGCAATACGGACTCACGGTTTTTATGCGACCGGGTCCATATGTGATGGCTGAACTGAGGCAACAAGGGCTGCCTGCATGGATTGCATCGCAATATCCCGAAGTTCTCGCCAGGGACGCGGAGGGGAATATTCATCCGACGGGCATGGTTACCTATCTTCATCCGACTTTTCTTCATTTGGCTCACCGGTGGTATCGTGCGGTAGGGGATGCGGTCGGAAGGTTTTATGCAGAAAACGGAGGACCAATAATTTTAACGCAACTAGACAACGAAGTCGGTATGCTTCACTGGGTTAGTGGACTGCCTGACAGCCAATCTACGGTAGCGAAGGAGTATCAGGATTATTTGGAAAGAGATTTGACCGCCAACGCTAGTGATTATTGGAATATCGCTGCCTTTTGGCGTGAATATCGTGTGCGCTATCTGAGGTCTCTACAGGAGGAGGCTGATAATCAGAAATTTCGTTGGTG
>JAKAAL010000705.1 GCA_021802375.1 Bacillota bacterium
CAGCAGGTTCTGGTTAAAAATTCCTCGTTAGGCCCGTTGGTCTTCATAACTTGTTAAAACTCTGGCGTTAGCATGACGTGACTCAACTAGTCAGGGGGAATCGATGATGAAACGCTGGAAGACCATAACGCTCACCACAGCAGCGAGTTTCTCGTTGTTCGCAGCACTGGGCAGCACGTATGCTGCCGTAAACCACTCTGCCCAAAGCGGCTCTTCCTTTTGGAGCCAGGTAGCCGCGAATCTCCATGTACCTACCGCCACCGTCACTAACGCGGTCAAACAGGCAGAAATTGCGCAACTGAACCGGCGTGCGGCAAGCCATCACTTAAGTAGCCAAGCCTTGCAAAAACGAACGGCGAGCATAGAGAAGGGACGATTGGGCATGCCTAAGACACATGTCGCGCGCCACATGACCATGGCGCATCGTGCCATCCACATGGTAGCCGGCGTGTTAAACCTGAAGCCCAGTCAAATCATCAAAGCGCTCCGACAAGGGCAGACGCTGGACCAAATCGCCCAGGCGCACAACATGACGAGTGCCGCCTTTCAGGCGCAACTCGTCGCCAAACTTGAACTTCCCCTTCAAAAGCGCGAACAGTCGGGCAAGATGAGCGCTGCCCAATTGTCCAAGCGCGAGGCCAAGATTACCCACAGCGTGAACCACATGGCAACCCGGCCGCTAAAAGGTCTAGCTCGGGGTGCGACCGATCACGTCAATCTGTGGCAAAATGCCGCATCCCAATATTTGGGGATGTCTCGGGCGGCTCTAAGAACTTCATTGCATCAAGGCCAGAGCCTCAGTGCCATCGCGACGGCCGATAGCGCTCAAGGAAAGTCCGTCGCAGGACTCACTACGGCGATGAACCAAGCCCTGCAATCCAAGATGCAAAAGGCAGTAGCAAGCCATCACCTCTCCCCATCCAAGGCCCAAACGATAGAGAGCCGATGGTCCAAACGCGTGGCCAAGCTTATCACCAAGAAGTTCTAGGGGTCCAAACCTAGGCTGCCCGGTTGCCCCCCATTCATCTTCCGGGCAGCCTGGACCACGTAAAACGATGCATAAAAGGCGGCACTGTCCCCATCTCGAAAACATGCGCCGCGCCATGAGGTCGGCTGGGTGAAGCTCTCACTGAGAGCTTCACCCAGCCGATTTTTTTATTCCACTGATTCCGATCCAATTATGGACTAGTACCCCGGAGAACTCTCTATTTATGCATCCCAGGGCGGTCAACATTTCGGGAGCGCAGACCCAGATAGGCTGTGAAGTTCATTCCCTTGCTCGCGAGACCAATTATCCCTCCGCTATGGCTTCTAGGAGAGAGACTACGGTAGCACAACACCGGGACTGTCCATGTTGCGGTGCCAAATACTCCGGATGCACCTACATTCCTCGCCTAAGGAAAAATATTTTTTCGTTTATCCTGATTATAGGCAGGAAACACGCTTCATTTATTGAATTGTCATTCTTACTTCACTTGGCAGTCGACGTGAAGCTAACCGGATGGTAGAGCATAGATCAACTCCAACGAGGAGGAGTGAAAAGATGATGACACGCACGAAGATCGTGTCCTTACTAAGCACCGCCAGTCTACTATCTTTGATCTTAGCATCGGCACCGGCTACCAGTCAGGCCGCCACGGTTACCCCGTTTGTCACTGCGGTTGGGTCCTGGCCTCCGTTAGCGGTATTGAATCCCTTTTCTCCCAATTCCGTGCCCAATCCCGATGGACTCGTCAACGCGAGTCTGGCTTATTTTGTCAACGGAGACCATGCGTTCGTACCCGAGTTGGCCGCGTCTTGGTCTATCCACAAGCCTGCCAATGTGGCCAACAATGCGACAATCACGTTGCATCTGCGCAAAAATGCGCAGTGGTCTAATGGTGCCCCCATGACCGCTCGCGACGTGAAGACGAGTCTTGATCTGGGCTTTATCTTTGGATATCAGGTAAACGGGTACATTCAATCCATAACCACCCCTAACGCGTCGACGGTAGTAGTGCGTCAAAATGCCAAACCGTTTAATCTCTTCGTGCGTGATCTTTTGACCTCCGTTATCTATCCTGCGGCGCAGTGGGGGCGCTACATTCCCTCCAACGTGGTGTCGCTCTATCATGCCTCGGAGGGAACAGGCACCGCCGCATCCTCGGCAGCAACAAAGCTGGCTACGATAGCAAAAAAGATCGCCGGTGTCAGAGTGTCGAAGTACATCGCCGGTGGTCCGTATAACTATTCGCACATCACCAGTGACGAAATCGTGCTCACCAAAAATCCCAACTGGTGGGGCGCCAAAAACGTTCATGTGCCCGTTGTCGACATCTTGGCATCGTCGGGGAACAGTGAATTTTATTCCTACGCTTTGTCCGGGCGTACCGATTTGATGAGTACGTTCGCACCGCCGACCGTCATCAATCCATTTGTTGCCCGTCACGGCAATCATCTAATCGCCTAATCGCCCCCGAAGGCAATTACGGCCCGGCGCTCGTGTTTAACACCTCGGTCAAGCCCTATAATCAGTTGGCCGTTCGTCAGGCTTTTGCCTACATTATCAACCGAACGGAAGCGGAACGCATCGCCTATCCAACCGGAACGAGCTCAGTCAAGGCGGCAAATCCCGTGATCTACCCCTCCGGCCTTCCCGTCGCGTTTTATCATGCGTGGTTGACTCCGAAGACCGTAAAAGCCCTGAATCCGTATAACCGCAATCTAGCCAGGGCCACAACGCTGCTTCAGAGCGTCGGCATGAAAAAGGTGCATGGAACCTGGATGTATCAGGGAAAACCATTCACCTTGTACGTGGCCTGCCCTGCGGGGTACTCGGATTGGGTGGCCATCGCGGACAATATTGCCAGTCAGCTCAGTCAGTTTGGCATCCATGCATCGTTGCGCTCCGTCGATACGACCACTTACTTTACGGAGTTGCCGACGGGATCGTACCCTGTGGCATTGAATTTTGTGGGCAGCAGTGCTCCGGGTCCGTGGTTCGACTACGACGCCGTGATGGCCGATGAAGGCCTATCGATCAATGCGCAAGGTAAGATCAGCCGCATCAAGACCACCTACAATTGGGGCCCGGAGGTTACGGTAAAAGGGGTCGGCCGCATTAACGTCGTGGATGTGTGGAACAACATGGTCCAGACTAACAATCGGTCCCAAATCGCGAACGATGTGAATGAACTGGCACTGGCCATAAACCAGCAGCTACCCATGATTGACATTCTGTACAACCGCGTCTTCGGGATATTCTACAACACCAACACCTATACCGACTTTCCGCCTCCCTCAAACCCATACTGGACCAACTGGATTGAAGGTGCATTGAACTTCGAGGCGATGGTTATTGGACAGGGCTACCTTCGTCCTGCCCATTAGAGTCACGTATTTTTTGCATAGGCGGTGGAGACGGTCCATGTGAAGAAGGCGTCTCCACTCCATTTTTCTAAGGTGCTTGCGTACGTCCCACACGATTTCGACGATGGTTTTGAGACGAAGACGAAGACCCGCGGTAAAAAGTCAATCACTATTTTTTAACCGAGCGGGAGCAAAAAAGGCAGATCGG
>JAKAAL010000706.1 GCA_021802375.1 Bacillota bacterium
CAACGCGATCCACAGCGTCACCTGCTGTTGACCATTGATGGCGGCGACCAGTTCCCTAGGTTTTCCCTTTAATGCGCTAAGCCGGGGAAAGTATTCCTGGCTCATCGTTCCGTACAAAAAGCCCAAATAGGTTGAGGAGAGCGTCAGGCCGACCATGTAAAAGCCGACTCCGGTCCTGCCCAACTGGTCTTGGACCATGAGGGGAATAGCCGTTTTGGTTGAAGCTCCGACCAAGGCGCTGATCATTAAAGGAAGCCCGGTCCACAACAGGGATCGCATCCCGGATCTTATTTCGGGGGCGCTGGCGGAATCCGGACTTGGCCGGAGGCGACGGCGAACCCACCACGGGATGAGAAACGCCATAGCCGCTGAAGCGGTGATCGCTGGGACCACACCGTTCCGGTGGCCGTAAGCCACCATGACCACCATGGCTAAGGGCACCATCACCGCGGATATTGCCGAGACGCGGGCGATGGCTCCAACCTGTCGCCGGAGTTTCAGGCCCGCCAGCTGTAGATTCGCGAAACTCTGAAACCCAAAGCTAAGCCCGAGAAGGATCTGCCAAAAGCGGCCTAAGTGAATGCCAAATCTAGATAGCAGGTGGGGTCCCAAGAAAATCCAGGCAAGGAATAGAACGAGATTCCACATCGCCGTCAGGTAAAGCCCTGAACGTTCGATCAATCCTATGGCTTGGTGCTGGCTGGCGCCCTTTCTTACTAATGCCGTGCTGATGCCCAGCCCAGCCACCACCGACAAAAACCCTATCACCGCCTGTAACAGCCCCAGGACCCCCAGGCCGGACGGCCCGAGCACCAAGGCCAGCACCTTGGCCGAGATAAGGCCCATCGCCATGGTAAAGAGCGTGGCCAGGCTTAACTGGAACGTGGCCTTCAGCGGGCTTTTCAACCGCTTACCTTTCCGATAAAAGGGGCGTGCTCGCGCTTAACGTGGAGATCGAGCTTTTTTCGTTCGTGGATCCGAATGAATGAGCTTACTGGAGAATCGAAACGGTGGATTCTAGTTAGAAGAAGGCCGCCGGAAAAGTCGGTGCCTGGGTCGACCCAAACGCCAAGCTTCCTGTCCAGCTCGGGTGACAAAGGGGCGAGCGGGAGTTTCGCGGCGAAGTTCCTCGTGACGCGATAGGGGAGGGGACGCCAGGCAGTCGGATAAAGGAGTCGAAAGCGCGCGCGAGCACCAAAGGCTCTAGACCGAAGCTTGCTCTCATTGGAGGTCAGGGTACTGAATCGGGCCAAGGCCTCAGCCAGCACGCGATGGGAAAATGGACAAATCCCGGACGTTACTGCAATTTTTGCTGTCATTGGCCGCGCTCCTCGCTGTTTGAAGTTCCATTCGACGGCCTCCAGCAAATTCCTGCCAATTATTTCAAGAAGTTGGGAGGAATTGCCATGCACGACGTCTAATTAGTTTTGGTGCTTCCCGAACCTCCTTTCACGGCAGGTACGGCAACAAAATGGGGGATGCCAATGGAGCGTGTACCGTTTTTGGATATGACCTCGGTCCATCAGGAAATTCGCGCGGACCTTGACCAAGCCGTCTCGAACGTGGTCGACAGCGCTCAATTTCTTTACGGTCCGCCAGTACAGCAATTTGAAGAAGAGTTCGCTGAGTTTGTCGGGGCAAAGCATGCCGTGTCGGTCGGCAGCGGCTTGGCGGCGTTGACCTTGACGCTTAGGGCGTGGGGGATAGGGCCGGGTGACGAAGTCATCGTGCCTGCCAATACCTTCATCGCGACCTTTTTGGCCGTGAGCGCCGTGGGCGCGGTGGTGGTGCCGGTCGATCCTGATCCGTCCACCTATAATCTCGATGCGTCGACCCTGCGAAAGGCGATTGGGCCGCGCACGCGGGTGGTGATTCCGGTGCATCTGTATGGCCAACCTTGTGACTTGGAGAGTATTGGTGCCGTCGCCCGGGCCCATGGGCTCAAGATCTTGCAGGATGCCGCCCAGGCCCACGGCGCACGATATCGCCAAAATCCGCTAGGGGTGTACGGCGATGCGGCGGCGTTTAGCTTCTATCCAGCCAAGAATCTGGGCGCCTTTGGTGACGCCGGGGCGGTGGTTACCAACGACGGCGACTTAGCCACGATCTTGAGGAAATTGCGCAACTACGGTTCTGAGGTCAAGTATGTGCACCAGATTCAGGGCGAAAACAGCCGCATGTCCACGTTGAATGCCGCGGTCCTTCGGGTAAAGCTTCGCCGGCTAGAGTCTTGGAATCATCGTCGCGGCGAAATTGCTCTTCACTACCAACAAGGATTGAGGGGCGTCGACTTGCCCATTTGGCCTCCCCAGTCGGAACCTTCATGGCATCTTTATGTCGTGCAGAGTCCTCACCGCAACCAGCTTTTGCAATATTTGCAAGACCTGGGCATCGAGGCCATGGTGCATTATCCTATCCCCCCACATCGGCAGGCCGCCTATCAGAATTTGGCCATGCCTTGGGGAAGCTTGCCGGTCACGGAACAGCTAAGTCGGCAAGTTCTTAGCTTGCCTATGGGTCCGCATCTTAGCGATGAGCAGGTCGAGCGGGTCATCGAAACGGTGAATGTTGGCGTCAGGAGGCTTGGCGTGAAGGCGATGCGAGGGGGGTGGCAAAATGGCAGAAATCGTCGTCAGACCATTTAAGTCCGGCGAAGCGGAATTAGCGTGGGACCAGCTGGTGGCACAATCCTATAACGGCACGATGCTGCATACGCGCCGATATCTCGGGTATCATGGGGATCGCTTCGTGGATCAATCCCTTTGGATTGAGCGTGACGGTCAGGTCATCGGGGTCTTTGCTGCCGCTGTCGATCCGAAAGATGGCGATCGGGTGGTGAGCCACCCTGGACTGACTTACGGGGGCATGATCGCCGGCAGTGCGCTCCATGGGGAACTTGGGGTGGAGGCCTTAACCGCAATCTCCAGTTGGTATCGCCATCAGGGATTTTCTGCCTTGGGATATAAGCCGGTTCCCCACGTTTACCACCGTCAAGCGGCGGAGACCGAGGAATACGCCCTGTTCCGGTTAAACGCCTCGTGCTATCGGGTGGATTTGTGTTCCGTCATTGACCTGGCGCAGCCACGCCAATGGAGCCGTGAGCGCCGTTATGGCCTAAAAAGAGCCGAAGGCGCGGGCATCGAGGTCACTTTGGGTCGAGAGGGGCTAGACGAATTCTGGCCGATATTACAGTGGCAACTAAGCACCCTGCACGGCGTGCAGCCCGTGCATGAACAGGCAGAAATGGAAGATTTGATGGCGCGCTTTCCCGAGCACATTGCGTTAGTGTCGGCGCGATATCGCGGGGAAATGGTGGCTGGGGTGGTGACTTACTTCATGGGTCCCGTAGTTCGGGCGCAGTATAGCGCCAGCAGCCAACAGGGTCGAACCCTCTACGCGCTGAATCCCGTCTTCGACCAAGCCATCCAAGCGGCGGTGGACCGTGGGCATCGCTATTTCGACTTTGGCAACAGCAACGAAGCCGACGGCCGCCTGCTCAACCAAGGGCTCCACCGTTTTAAGTTCGGGTTTGGTGCTCGCGATACGGTA
>JAKAAL010000707.1 GCA_021802375.1 Bacillota bacterium
AATCAAAAAGTCCCAGTCACTATCAGGACGCGCATCCCCCCGTGCACGGGATCCGAAGAGAATAATGCGTTCGACCTCGGGAAAGTGGGTGACAATCCGCTCCACAACCTGATCCTCCACCGCTTTCGGATCCACGGATACGCCTCCCCCCACTATTTTATCTGTAGTATACCTCTTTAGGTCACCGTCTTTCACACAGCGGAGTGGAATGAGAAAGGCTTTTACAAATTCAACCCCCAACACACCGCATCCCGGTCTTCCCGGCGAATGCCGATATAGGCGAGGGTCGTCCCTGGACTACTATGATTGAGGATCTGTTGAATAATGGCGAGTTCGACGCCGGACGCATACGCGTGGTATCCGAACGTTATCTTGTCAAGTATTTTACAAACTCGTAGTTTTCCGGTGTTGCACATAGAATTCATAGGCGAGAAACCTAACTCTGAGCGGTATTTCACCGTCGCGGATGGAGTCGAAGATGTTTGGGACACCTCGGAGGAAAAGGACTCGCGCGCTGACATGGGGAGAAATAGGCAGGAACCCCGTCATCCCGCAGGGAATCGTCCAGCATGAGACATGGGACGGGGTCCTCACTCGCTGTGCGCAAAATCTTTCACGCATCGTGGTCCGCTCCCGAATGAGGGCGCGGCGAATCCGTTGGGCGGGGTAGGGCATGGGTTTTCCGGACTAAGGAGGCTTTATGACATGATGATACGACACTATGGGAACGTCGGGGCAGCCATTTATTTGGGCAGTATGATCCTCACCGGATGCGGCACCAACGCACATCCCGTAGGCACGGCGCCGACTCATCATTCACAAACTGTGAGTCCATCGCCTGCTACATCCCCGTCGACATCATCCACCCCGCCGTCCTCCCGTTCGGTGTCCGCGTCACCCACTCACACCTCTAGCCCGTCACCGAAACCTCCCTCTTCATCAACACCGTCACGTATCGCCAAGGGCCAAAACGTGGTGGTTACCAGTACTAAGGGTTTCTCGGAAAATGCCACGCTGTTCCCAACCGGCTGGCAGGTATCAGATAATACACCGAACACGACATCGATTCTCATTGCTAATCAAAATGCGGCCAATTTTGTCTCCTATATGCTAGGCATGACCTATAGTATCTTCAGTTATGGCCATCCTTGATATTAAATGTTAATTGTCAATTATCGTTTTGTTCAACAACATGAACAAATTTACAAATCGGTCTACGGATTGTTGCTTAATCGTTGAGAAAAATTCTTCACGATTTTTGGTTAGCGCGTGAGCGGGGAGTATATGGTCATACTTTCCTCGAACCACGGAAATCCGACGAACTATCGGCTCGTTTGTTGCATGTAGTTCGGATTCGCGTAGGTTAGTGTTAAACGCCCAATTATATAGCTTCAAATAATCATCTACTGCAAAAAGGTCTTCAATGTCTGCGGTCTTAGGTAAGCTATCGTCTACGTCTGAACACGTGACAATTGAACTATCGGGTACGCCATTATTAACGGCGGCGGATTTTATGCGGCTAAACTTTAAGTTAGAGCGGTCACCGTCTATCAGTGCGGAAACCTTCAAACGACGTCCGAGCAATGCAACAAATACAGGCATATTATCAATGCTTCCAACAGGTATTATGGCCAAACGAGGATCTAAGCCTTCTCGTCCATGAGCTATAAGGTACTCAGTCATTCTCTGTAAATAGATAAAATCACTGCTGCCTTCAACGGCTAGGTGTTGTCCAGAACCTATAAATAGATGTTGGCTAACAGAATAACCAAGGGCAGATTCGACAGGGAGAATGGTGTCGCGATCCGCAGTTAAACTTATAGGACTTATCTCAACCCCTAGATCGGGGTTTTCCTTGGTGGATCGATCGTAAACCGCGCGCAGTTTCTCGTATTTTGTGGGGTCAATCATGTGTTGTGAATGCGTCGTATACATTGTTTGTTTCGACGCGCCAAGCTCGGAAAAAATAAAACGGACGAAGTCCTTCTGAGCTTCTCCATGAAGGCTTGTTCCAGGTTCGTCTAATAATACGATAATGGGTTCTTCGCTGTCTTGGTACTCACTGAAGGCAGCAAAAAACGAAAAAAACCAGCGAAAGCCTGATGAACGCGTCTCGAAGTTGGTCTCGACACCTCCATGACGGTCGTCTCTCAGTTGAATTTTTAATTTTCGATGCATGATGGTGTCGTTTGAATTTTTTCCTACGTTTTCCATGTCAGTATCAAAAACAACCAATAGATTATCATTTTGTTTCCAATATTCAAATGCACGTTGGCTTAAGTCAGTACTAGCAGCCTGTAATTCGGCTTTACGGCTATCGTAATCTTCGTCCAGAAAGTCTTGTGGGTTCTCACCAGCATGGCGAAGTAGGGCAAGCACCGTATTTTGTTGTGCAGATAATTCATGGTTTTGATTAATAGCCTCTACTAGATCGTTTAGATCAACTTCTCCAGGCAGCGTTGCATAATTCGAAAAGTAAAATGTTTGAGGAATTCGAGCCTTGAGGGATTCCATGATTTCGGGATCAGTAACTCCTGCTTGTAACTTGGTCCACTTACGCAAATAGGCCATCAAGGAAGCCCAAGCTTTAGATCGTAACGGATCATTTTCCTTTAGTTTAGTAGATAAATCTTTAGTTATATCAATAATTTCTTTTAATGTACTCTGTGAAAATAGCAGGTCAATGTTATCGTCATCTGGCTTTTGTAAATTGTGAAGTTTTAATCCTTCGTTAATCAGATCAGCGGTGTCGATGGCTAGCCGAAACCTTCGCTGGTTGGCGTAGTTCTTGCTGAGAACCATGCATGTACCTGCCGGTGGCTCGTCATCAAGTATATTGGACAAGACATGTCGATCCTCATCATCAAGAAGATATGTTAAGACGATGGGTTCAACATCGGTTTCTAAGGTTGGGTTTTGACGTCGATCTCTTGCTAGACGCCAGCGGGGATATTCTTGTATTAAATTAAATAGTGGCGCTACGTTTGCTGGATTCACTCGGTGAATTGCTTGTAACAGTGTCGTTTTCCCCGATTCATTTTTTCCTACTAGGCATGTAACATCCGATTCAATTGAGACCGTCTGGGGATCGACATAATTCTTAAAGTATTGTATGTGTACCTTGGTAAGACGCATATAATTTTTACCTCCACCAATGCTTTTCAGTTATATGAGAAGACTTCGACGTAAATCCATCATTTTCCTCCTGCGAGTAAGTAAGGGCGTCTTGTAAGCCGGACGTTGCTACGTTCCGGCGGTCCGATCGGGAACGGATCGTCGGCGCCTGTTCTTTTATCTCTTTTTTATTCCCTACCTACAATCCCAAATAATGCCAGTATAATGGCATTATGGTGAACGAAATGAACCCTAATATTATTGTTACACAAAACAACACTATTATATTAAGCTACCCGATTATTGGGTTGCGGCGGATCCTTTCCCCATCGCGACGGTCTATGGGAAGAACACAGTCTAATATCGGATGTTACATGCCTAGTAGGAAAAAATGAATCGGGGAAAACGACACTGTTACAAGCAATTCACCGAG
>JAKAAL010000708.1 GCA_021802375.1 Bacillota bacterium
CTGGCCAATCCGTGATATGAATATAATCAATCACCCGGCCCCAGATAATACGGTCCCATAGATTCCCCGCCGATCCTCCCGCCAACAGACCGAGCGCAATGACCATCAGCCAGGACATCCGCGGATGCCGGGCCGTATAGACAAAAATACCGATCAATAAGGCAAGTGCCACCAAAATAAAGAGGGGCGTTCCCCCTCGTAATAGGCTGAATGCCGCCCCATTGTTCAAGACATAAGTCAAAGACAAGACAGGTGGCAACACGGGAATACTTTGGTCAGGAATCATCATGGCGGCAATGCGGGACTGTATCATCAAGTCCGAAACAAATACCACGAAGCCAATAATGCCAATGCCCCATCCCGATTTAGGCATTTACTGCCTTCCTTTCAAGACACCATAACATCGCTCACATAAATCCAAATGATCTAGATGTGTGCCCACGTCCGGAGTGTAACGCTAACATCTGTCACATCGACTCCACGCTGTCGGTTCAGCTTGGCACACCACGTCTCTTCCCTTGTGCACATCTACGTCGGCGACCATCACCATTTTCTTCAGCAATTCCCGGTCATCGGTCGCACAGTCCAAATCATCCTCGGACACATTCAAGTATACCATCGCTTCCAAGGACTTGCCGATGGTCGTGTTCCCAACGAACTCTTGTTTATCAACCCCTATTCAGGAAGTGCCGATCGTGGGAACCATTACCAAGCGCAAAGTGAAAGAGTCTAGTCAGCACTGTTGAAACCCGAGGACGAATCCACAAACCCTGGAAAGTCGTAGCGTGAGTCACAGTCAATCGTTTACAACGGAAGCACCCCGCGCCGCGAGTGAAGCTTAAGGAAATTCGGTCCTTCAGGCGGTTCTGCGTACCCGTTATGATCACTTAATTCGCACGGGTCTGGCGGAAAACCTTGCGGTCGAACCTTCACCCGCAATTTGTTGGAGCGTCTCGACATGAAGCGAAGAGACGAGGTGCTCGGCTTTCTCGGAGACCTCGCGGTGCCGTTCGACAACAACTTGGCGGAGAGAGATTTACGGATGGTCAAGGTGAAGCAAAAGGTTTCCGGCACGTTCCGCACAGAGGACGGAGCCACGGGGTTCGCCACCCACCATTCGTGGATATTTATCGACCGCACGCAAACAAGGCCAATCCATGTTCGCCGTCTTGCGGTCCGTGATTGAGAGAAAGTCCTGGCAGCCTCGGACGTAATCGGCCTCCGACCGATATGACAAGATGACGGAGATGGCCGCAGGCCACCTCCGAGAACCAACATGCCTCGAACCAGAATTCCGTCAAATGGCTGAATCGCCTTCTCTAGGGGGCACCTGAATAGTTACGGCCAATGTAACATATCCCCCTGACGTCGCGGCAGTACTGCCCATCCCCGGCCGGTTTCGTCAAGTTGCAGGCTCACTGGAGGGCCGACCCGACCCATAAAAATCGGATACTCAGGGCTCGATCGGCCATTGGCCCATTGAGCCCCCTCCCTAACTAAAACAGATTTCAAAGTCGCCCGTGCACTCGCACTAGTCGATTGCTTCAAAGTCCAGGCACTTTTCGGCCCATTGATACACGAACCCATATTCTTACCTTATCCACCTAAGTGGAGCGGACCTCCCCCGAAACAACAGAGGTACCAAGTCACTATTTTACGACCACTTGTTCTTCCCCCCGGGTTGCCGGCACCGATTGCAGGACTTTACGCATGATCACCCAGTACAAAAGTGCGGAACACACGATGGTGGGATAAATCACGCCCGTTGTATTGACAACGGCCGGGATCGTGTGCAACACCAGGTCAATGACCACCCCGACGACCCATACGCCAAAAGCAATGAGATTAAATCCGCGATAGTACCAGTAGTGACCCAAAACTTTCTCCAAATGCTCGGGACGATACTGCCCCTTGCGAATGATGAAGAAATCCACAATCATCAGCGCAAGAATCGGCCCGAAGATCATGCCCACATATCCCAAAAACCCAATGAACGCATTCACAAAGGATCCCATCAGAATCGGGATGGCCGAAACCACACCCGCTATTGCCGTAACCGTCAGCAAGGTAGGAATCGGCTTGGCCCGCTTCGTAATATTAACCACAGACATGCCGCCGCCCATGATATTAATGGCATTGGCGGTCGTGGCCGTAATCACGATGACTAATAGGGCAACGATCCCCAGACCCAATTTGCTCACGATAACACTGGGGTCGGAATTGTTCGGACTAAAACTCCCAGTTTTCAACGCCACACCAATCGTGCCGATGACGCCCACAAACACAAACCAGAACAAAGAAATGAAGGCGCCGATGATGGGAGCGCCCGACGAGGTGGCCTTGTTCCGAGAATACCGTGTGAACTCTGCGATTGCCGGGACCCAACCCAAACTAAAAGCAGCCATGCTGTCGATGGCCACACCAATTGGCAACGACTCGGACGGCTGGGGGTGCCACGCGATAATTTGGTGCAGCGGATAGGATTGCAACACAACCACGGTTTCCCAGATCCCTAAAACCAGAATAAGCACCACGCCGATCCGTTCCACGATTTTGACCGACTTGTGACCCGTCATGATAGAAATAAAATGAAGAATGGTCATGATGACGATGCCGATAACAACGCCCTTGTCGCCTCCGGGGCTTCCAAAAACCGGCCATCCCAACATGGAATGAAAGATGTAGCTTATAGAAATCGCTGCGATAAAGGTATTGACGCCCGCCCAGCCGATGAGCTGCGTAGCGTTGAGAATCGAAGGGAATGCGCTGCCGCGAACCCCAAAGGCTGGACGCGTCAGCGCCATCGTCGACACACCGACACGGTATCCCATATATCCCACCAGACCCATAACCAAAAACGCAATGGGGTTGCCGATCATGGCGACAAGGAAAGCGCCGCCAAATGACGCGGCTGCAATCACACCACCGAGATACCACGTGCCATTGTTGGCATTCGCGGCGATCCAGGTTACCAACATGTCCATAAAGGACATGTCGCGTCGGTTGGTAGGGACAGGATGGGTTGCCTCAAATTCCGAACTGTTTTGCGCCACAAAATCTCCTCCTCAATAAGTAAAAATTCACTCACTCATAAAAATGGGTGCCTAATCCCAAAGGATTAGGCACCCATGCCCAATGTTCCTCATCATTTCTATTGGCCAACTCTGGCTGTTGTTATTTGTGCGCCAAGAATGATTATAATGAAAATTTCTCAAAGGTCAAGGGGGGGCGTCTTTTCAGTGCTGACGCACGATCATCCTCAGCGACGGTATGTTCGTTTGAGATGGGACCGAATGGGAGCAAGGGTCTATCCGTTGGGAAGATTGGGTCGATCCCAGCAGGGTGCACACACGGGGATGGGGATGACAGGCTCACCATTTCCGACGAAACGGGTATGTCGTGGCGGGATGGGTCAAGCGAAGGAGAAGGCTAGGCAAGGCCCCGTCAAAGTCCTCCCTAATCAAACAGCGTATAACGTTGAAATTTAGACTGGACCTTTTCTAGAGGATCTGCTATCGTGGCATTATGCATACAGACCCCG
>JAKAAL010000709.1 GCA_021802375.1 Bacillota bacterium
TACGTGTTCAGCAGTCGCCTTAAAAATTCCGCCGAAGCCTTGAGGTCTTCGAACCCACGCACGCCGTCCTCGATCGAAATCCAGCCTGCAAACTGGCGATCGCGAAGAATGCCCATGATCTCCGCAGACGCCATGAATCCCTCGCCGACAACGCCATGTTCGAGGGCCTCGGGATAGCCCTGACCTCGAAACTCCATCATCTCGTTCCGATGGAAGCCGTCTTTCAGATGACGATCGCTGGCATGCATCGTCAGACCGCGGGACTGAAAGCGCCGCAAGATCGCAAGGGGATCTTGCTCCGCCACCAGGGCATGGGAAAGATCATAAGGGACGCCAAAGCGGGGTAAATCGATCTGGTCCACGATGGCGCTAAAGCGGTCGAAACGTTGGACAAATTCCGGATGCTCCCCCTGGCCGTCTTGGTCGTGATTTTCGATGACTACATGGACGCGGTAGGGCTCGGCCAGAGGCAAAAGCTGTGCGATGGCCTCAACCACCCAGCCAATACCCACCATCGGGCGTTGTTCACCCGATAGCACGCGGCATCAACGAAATCCATCCGGACTGGGAGAATCGGCCATGCGCGCTATCCATGCCTGCCTCCCGTGGATTTGGCGCTGGCGGTAGGCGAGGTCGGGATGCGTAAAGTCGGGCGAACGGCAAAGCATGGGAATCGCCAAACCCCGGTCCCGCGTCGTCATAAATCCGGTGAACGGTCTTGTTCGCCGTGTCGGGACAACAGCCGGGGTACATCTCGATGCCGTGCACGGGCCGCTCGGCAGTGGCCGACCGATGGCCAAGTCCTGCCAACACCTTAGGTCGCGTTAACAAATTGTTCCTCGCGAGGATTGCATCCGTGGTATGATTTCGACAGTGGGGCCACTGACCGTGACACGATCACGCTTGTGTGGGTTGCGATGGCCTGTTAGACCGCCGAGGAAGGAACCCCTTGGGCCTGGCTTTTCTTGTGGCTTGCGGATTGATCTCGGCCTCACGCGTCGTAGTCCTCCGAGGGGTGGTTCGGAGGACGCGGAAACTCGCTTGACCCAAGCGCCACCAGAAAGGGATATCGGTGATGACGACACACACGGATCTTCCCTCCCAAATCCTTTCACGTTCGGTGGCCCCTGGCACCGTGGCCGGGTGGTGGACGGGGGGAGCTAGCTGGATCTTCAAGCATCCCACCGGCGCCATTTTGTATATTGACCTCTTCTTGCGAGAGCACGGATCCCCGGGCTGGGAGCGTCGCGTCCCTTCCCCCTTCAATCCCCGCGCAATGCCATCCGGTAGCCTCCTGGTCACCCATGAACACGGCGACCACTGTGACCTCACGGTATTGACCGAACTTGCGCGGCGCGCTGAAACGGTTATTCTGCCGCCGTCGGGAGTCACCGCCTACCAACGCGAAGCGCGCTTGCCTTCTCATTGGATCATCGGCCAGCCTGGCACCGTGCATCGCATCGGGCCCTGGACGATCTCGGTCTGGGATTCTGGAGATCGCACAGCCCAATCTGCCCGCATGTATACGGTGGCTACCGAGAATCTTGGCATTTTTCACGGCGGCGATAGTCTCTATGATGACCCCTTGTTTCAACGGATTGGCGCGGAGATCGCTCCCACGTACGCCTTGTTAAGTGTGGGCAGACCCGATCCACCCCATCAGTTTTATCTTTCGCCCGAGCAGGCTCTTGCCGCCGCGACCGCACTCCGCGCCACGCGGTGGATTCCTATGCACTGGGAGTTATGGAGCCAGAGCGCGATGGATGTGCATGCCCTGGAACGGGCGTTGCAGGGCGCTCCTCCGGCCGCCCCCTGGACAATTGTCGACCATGGGAAACCTCTCATCTTTACGACAGACGGCTCGGACCCCCGACGGGAAATTCAGCCCAAGTCAGAACATCTCGGGTTCAGCGACAAGGGAGGTTACGGTGCATCATGAAGGTCACCCGCATTGAATCCTTTTTGGTCCCGCCGCGCTGGTGCTTCGTTCGCGTGGAAAGCGACGATGAGTGGGTTGGCTGGGGCGAGGCCATTATCCCTAAACGGGCCCGGGCCGTCCAAGGGGCCATCGAAGACCTGGCGCAAAACCTCGTGCTGGGCAGTGACCCGGATCGCATCGAAGACATAATCCTGCGTATGCGCGGGGGTGGGTTCTTTCGCCGCGGTCCTATTCTAGCGACCGCCATGGCCGGGATCGAACAAGCACTCTGGGACATGAAAGGAAAGCGTTACGGCTTGCCGATATGGCAATTCTTGGGGGGCCGCGTGCGAGAGTCGGTCGAGGCCTATGCCGGCGTCGGTGGCGACACGGTACCGTCTCTGCTTGAAAACGCGCACACGCGCCTTGCCGAGGGGTTTCGAGCCGTGAAACTCGCACCGCCGCAATCCTTGCACTACCTGGAGTTGCCCAGCGGCAGCAACCTCTTCGTGGACCAGGTGGCAGCGCTACGCCATGCATGGCCAAGCCTAGGCATCGCAGTCGACTTTCATGGCAGGATCCATCGTGCTCTCGCGCGCCACCTGGCCCATGCTTTGGCTCCCTATGACCTGCTCTGGATCGAGGAAGGACTTTTGCCGGAACACGATGACCTGCACCCTTCGGTATTCGCAGGGATTCCTGTTACGCTGGCCACCGGCGAACGCTTGGTCGACCGATGGGCGTTTAAATCCTTGATTCCCGGTCAGCGCGTCGATATTTGGCAGCCCGATGTGTCCATCACTGGACTCTTTGAGTTGGAAAAGATTGCTCGGATGGCCGAAGCCTACGATATCACGGTGGCACCTCACTGCCCCAACGGTCCCCTCGCGCTCGCGGCCACACTCCAAGTCGACGCCGTAGTGAGCAATGTCGTCTGGCAGGAATATAACCCCGGGATTCATCAATATGCAGCCTACCTCCATCACCCGGAAGTGCTTGCCCCCCGCAACGGGAGCCTCTATGCCTCCCCGGAACCTGGCCTGGGAGTAACCGTGAATGAAACGGCCGTCCGAGCGGCTGCAGGCCCCCCCTTGGCCAAAGACCCCGACTGGCGTCATGACGATGGCACGTACGCAGAATGGTAGGCCTGATCTTTGGCGGGCTGTTCGGCCCAAGGGCATCCGGGTGGCGAGGTCTAACCGTTCAGTCCGATCCGAGGGGGCCTCGTCTCGCGATGCCACGATTGCCACAACACCCCCTAAATTCTCCCAAGGAACAAGGAAGCTTCTAAAAGCGACCACTCGCACCCACGGGAGTCGCTTCGTCGGTAGCGGCCGCCCTAGGCCTTTCGGACGACACCTCGGCGTTTCGGCCGTACGGGTTCAAAATCGCCCACATAACTACAGTCGGGATAATTGGCGCAGATCGTGTACTCATCGCCGGTGCGAGCCAAGGTGCGATGGACGAGTTCGCTCTGGCGGCAGCGGGGGCAAAGCTTGGTGGCGTGCGACATCGAGGACCTCCTGAACATCCGATCGGTTTGTAAACGCGCAAACAATGCAATTATATCACACTAATTCGGTATTATTCGACTACTTGCATAATGATATGGCTGGCCA
>JAKAAL010000710.1 GCA_021802375.1 Bacillota bacterium
ACCGCTCCACAGGAACAGAGTATCCTCGGACAGCTTGCCGTCCGGAACGAGAGCACGTTCGGTGAGGGGCCTAGGGCGCTTCCATCACCAAGGCGAGGGCCCGAGCCGGCTCCCACGCCATGTGACGCACAACGGAAAAGGCTCACTATGAGGGGGTGTGTCGATAACATCGATAACATGGTACGGGGGCGCATCGATCGCTAAGGCCCCTAAGAAACGCGGCGCCTTCTCATCGCTAAGGAAAAGCGAAGCACTGTTTATGCACTTTCGTTGTGGCCTGGTGCAGCCATCCCGCTATCCACATCTGGCGACTTGCACTCAGACGGTCGAATGCGTCGACGGTGGGCTAATCGCGCTCGGACATCTTGGCGGGGTCGCGGAAAATGGATAGAGACCGAGGCTATCCATCGGAGTTTTGAGGTGCATGACCCCGCCGGGCTTCCCTCGGAGCCGCTTCGCGCGGGGGCCATTTTCTAGCATGGGGATTATCGTGAGGTCCGGCTTTAAAGGCAAAGACCTCCATGCTCGTAGGCGATGAGGCGTTCTGGGTTGAGAAAATGTACGGCGCCTTCTCAAGGTCAACGCCGCCGCGTTCTCTGGGAAAAAGGGCGCCATCCGGCAGGGGGTCGAAGGCCGTGGACAGAACAGGAGATCCACCCGGCGTGGATGAGCCGGGTGGAGGTGTTGGCAAGTCTTCTTAAGGCTCGGCGTCCAGAAATGGCTTGGTTTCCATCCCATCCGATGTCAGGCGAGAGGCTCTGCTTGCACTCGAGGCAAGCAGAGCCCCGAACTTAAGCCGACGTGCGCTGGGACGGGCCCGAGGCTACGTCGCTTGGCAGCACGAAGGAGAGCCCTGCGCCGATAAGGACTAGGATGCCAATGACCAAGGTGACCAGAAGATCTTTGGCATGATGTGCGGCAAATCCCAAAACCCAGGGGGAAATGGCCATCCAGATGCCGATTAAGGCCAAAATACCGTCACGCCATCGACCCGCCAGTGGGGCCCTTATGACCCAAAGGGCCCCAAGTAAAATCAGCGCGCCCGCAATAATGAAGTTCCACTCGATGCCAGAGGAATGTCTAGCCGCTGACAACGCCCAAGCGCTGACCACAAACCATGCTCCAAATATCGCCACAAGCCACCAACGAAAGCTCATCGCATGTTCCTCCCGTTCCTCAGAAATAGGGGTAGTTCGTATCATAAATTGCACGGTGTATCGGGCCTTAGCCCATTTTCATTATATGGGCAATTTCGCCATAATTGCAGTGTTGATCCTCCAATTAATGGGGAATACGGAAAAATTATGGCATCCACAGGCCCATCAGACTTTAGGGAGGTTGCAACTGCTTTGCAATGCATCACTCGCGATGAGTATCGAGCACACTGTCTTGCGGGTAAGACCTGAACCGTCTGATGGAGTCCCGCCAACAAAACGCGGATTTCCCACGGTAGAATTGGTATTTTGTGGATGATAACAACAGGGTATATGGGGTATCGTCCTTTGAGGCATGGATATGCCTGCACACGGGGGGCTGTGTATCCATGGAACCAAAAATCGGAATAAGCGGTGATAAGAGGAAACAGCCATAGCCTATTCTTGATCAGAAAGGCGCCGTTTACGGCAGCCCCCGGTCTTTAGGCCTGGGGTCAGTGGTCCTTCGCCGGTCGCACCCACGGTGCGGCGGGCGAAAACCTGTCTCTGGGGTGGAAGCCCCTGGCTTCAGCCATGGGGATGACGTCCACTGATGTTGAGGGCACTCTTTCCGAAACCAGTTTGCGCCGAAGAATGCATCGTCCGAAGGAGATCGCTTAGAGCACGTGATCCGTCGCCATCTGGTCCAACACCTGTTCGAGATACCGAGCTTCCGAGCGTTGCTGCATCAGTTGGTAGCCCTGATCGGCCAACCGCTGGCGTTGCGAGGTCTCGGCCAGCCAGCGTTGCAAATGGCCAGAAGGCCATCATACGGGTTCCCCGTCACGCCCTCGGCCCAGGGGCGGGCATCGTCGTCCCGTTCGGCAACCACGGCACACCGATTGGCCAAAAGATACGCAACCCGAACGGCCTCAAACGGTGCGCTCGCCACTTGATGGAGATTGAGAACCAGCCGGCTTCGGGCAATCCAGGCGTCGCGTTCGGGGCCATAGGCGCCAAACAGCGTCTGCACAGCCAGTCCGTGTCGCTCCAGGGTGTCGAGGGCCACGATGCGGCGGTCGGTCAGCGACCCGTAAAATAGCACATCCCGATCCGAAGGATCCGATCGGTGAATACGGGTCCAGCGGGCAGTATAGCCGACGGGCAGGGTATACCAATGCCCTGGCCAGGCCTGCCGACGGCGCTAGGCCGCATTCGCGAGACTATAATCCCACACCGGGGCTTGGGCGAACCATGCGACCACCTCGGGACGATCCCAGAGAGCGCCGGACCGTAGCGGTTCTAAATTATAGAAAATGACCTGTCGCGGTAGCTGATCACGCGGGAACCCCATGCGAGCCAGGTGATGGGCCCCAAAGCACACATGGATGGCCTCGGCCTCCCAGGCATTTTCCGCGACCGTGACGTGATGCCCCAAGGCGGTTAAGCCATCATGGACGCATTCGATCATCTCGATAAACGCCGCCCCATGAGAATGACCGGGAGGACGCACGAAACAGCAATGAAAGCGCATAAACAGTGCCTCGCTTTATCTTAGGATCGGTGAGGAGACGCCGCGTATGGATATAACGAGCCAACCACCGTGGTTGCTGGCGATAGCCCGTCCGGAACATAGACGGCATACACAATTCGGCCGCGCTGCCATTTTACCGACACGCCGCCTCCACCCCCCTGAACACTAATGCTCCCCAACATCCCCGGCATGGGGGCCCTGACCTTGGGAATCAACGACTTGGCCCACGTGATGGCTTCGACTTCGTAGGCCCGCTGCGTCTGAGCGGCATCCTGATAGAAGACGGCATTAGGGGCCGTAACGATGAGCCAGCCCCGCTGGTGCCATGCAACGTTGTCCCAGGGACTCATTTTTCCATTTGGGCCGCTCGGAGTTCGCTGGCGTCAGACGTCTGCCGTGATTCCTGTGGCAAGCGCGACATGCGTCGCCGTTTTTGGAATGGTCGAAGTAAACTGGTTGAAGACGTTCTTCAACACTGCCGCTCGGGCTTGAACGCGAGATGGATAACGCGTTCCTTCCATGGTCAGCAGTGGGCTCGGATTGCCAAGAAGTGTCGAGGATTGGATAACCTTTGGATCGTTCACGGGCATCACGTGATGTTCCCACCACCACGAGATCGCATACTGCGCCCGTGTCGCATGCGCGTCGGCAGGAAAGTACCGTTGTTGGGGTATACCGAGGAACTTATGGGAAGCCGTAGGGGCCCCATCACTGGGACCCGCGTTTTCCAAGCGACAACCGCCAAGGCTCGTTTCACGTATCCTGGAAATGGGGGTGGAGTCGGTTTGGCCCCCAACGTCAGCGCTCCGAGACTGCCAAACGCTATTGCGAAACTGATCGTCGTTTGACGCCATTAACGCAGA
>JAKAAL010000711.1 GCA_021802375.1 Bacillota bacterium
TGCGTGAGAGTGAGCGGGCCGAACCCTTGGATCTCGTTTCAACACCTCATAGGTGCTCTATAAACGCCCCGGAAGTGGCCCATCCCGTGGAGGCTCCGCCTGTGTTTCAACACCTCATAGGTGCTCTATAAACATTTTTTAGGCGATTGGAGGTCGGCAAACGGCATGACGTTTCAACACCTCATAGGTGCTCTATAAACACCAACCTGACCACCAAAGCGGGCTGGGAGCAAGCCGCGTTTCAACACCTCATAGGTGCTCTATAAACTGGCTTCGTCCCACAGTATCACGGTGCAATGGGGTTCTGTTTCAACACCTCATAGGTGCTCTATAAACCCAAATAGGCGTCGAGGTCGACGGGGCGGTACAGAGAGTTTCAACACCTCATAGGTGCTCTATAAACTGTTGCTTTCCCCACGCCATCCGGCTCTGGGGCTTTTCTGTTTCAACACCTCATAGGTGCTCTATAAACCCGTAAACCCCGCTCTCCATCAAGGGTGCTAGGGAGCTTTGTCGCTGGCATAGCATGCCAGATTATTCCCGTCTATCCCCCCAACGCCCACAGCGTGGGCGTTTCCAGAATCGGAGAGCTGCCGTCGATCCCCCGGGGTTTTTGCGCTACCGGAGGTCGACGACAGAGAATGTCTCTGGACAACAAACAGTTACGGCACCATAGTGATTTTTCCACGGCGCTTGGACGGATTGGGCGGCGCCGGCGCGGGCCAGGGAATCGCATATTTTCCATTGCCGACTAAACTACGAAAGACCTGCGATACCCGAGACTTAACCGATAATTGCAACGCCATTGACGTCCATTCGGGCAACGGCAGACCACTCACAATATACAAGCGTTCCTGCGCCCGTGACAAGGCGGTATACACTAGGCGGCGATCATGCCACCCTGGAATGACGGGAAGCGCAGACGCCTTCGTGTCATCGTCATCTTCATCGTCGGCTTGGACCAGCCATTCCCGCCGGGGCGCTAGAATGATTACGACCGGCCATTCGCTGCCTTGGGCTTTATGGACCGTCATCACATAACTCAACATGATCGGCGATTGTGGGGAAAAAGGAAGGACGACGGTATGGCCCTGCGTCTGATTCCATTCAATAAAACCATGGTCCGCTTCGACGCTGACTACCGTACCGTCGGTGCCATTGACCAGACCCAGCGACAAATCATTGCGACGATACAGCACCTTGTCTCCCGGCGTGAATCCTACCCGGCCCGCCATGTGGGGATGCACCCACGCTTGGATGTCGGTATTGAAGTGGTCCACGACTTGGTTGGTCGCCGCCAGAATGGTCGGCACGTCCCGTTGAGCCAAAGGCGTTTGGGCCATAATATCATCCACCAGTTGATGCACCATCGTGCGCATCGCATCCAAAGAACCGACCTCACGAAACTGCACATTATCGGTCGGCGCAAAGGCGGGCAATGCCTGCGCATCGCGTTCCCGGACGGCCTGCAACAGGGCGGTGATCGCACCTTGATGCCGGTGCACGGTTTGTATCGCGACGTGGGGGTGCCGCACTCCCGAGGGAGCCGGCCGTTGGTCAAGTGCATCCAGTATCCCGACGGGATACCCGGGATTCACTGGCGGCAATTGCTCTGGATCACCGGACAAAATGAGACGAAAGGGCGCTGCTTCATAATGTTTGGTATTCGAATCCCACAACGAGGCGACACGAAAAATCGCATGCATTAACGAAGTGTCACACATCGTAAATTCATCCACCACCAGCGCCCCGTTGTACAAATCGTTGCTACATTGCTCGGCCACCCGATTAGGCGGAAATCCGATTAATTGGGGATACATACTCAAATGCGAATGAATGGTCCGCGGCGCGTCTTCTGGATCCAGCACTAAAGCGCCTAACCGCTGGCGCAACTGCTCGGCCGCCTTGCCGGACGGGGCCATCCACCGAATCCGGCCGAGTGCCGGCCAAGCGGGATACAGCCGCCGCATCGTGTCCATCAACTCGGCAAACACGGCCAGCAAAGTGCTTTTCCCGGATCCCGGAGGCCCCGTCAAAATTGTCAGGGGAGACTGCCACATGGTCGTCAGCGCCAGACGCTGTTCGTCGTCCAATCTTTGACCCCGAACACGCACGGCATCCAAGTGCGCCGTCCAATCCGGCGGCAGCGGAAACTGCAGCGTCGCCGTGTCTTGCGCATCTTTTTGCAGCCGTGCCCGGACCATCATGGCGGTGCGAATCTCCTGCCAATAAAGACCGCTCAGCGCAAAGTGAGGACGGCTGGCGGATTGGGGGTTGGGACTGCGGCTGACCACAAACCGGAACGCCGGAGCAAAGTAAGCGCGATACACTGCCCGGCGACGAGTGATGGTAGCCGATTCACCGTCATCGCTCATGGCTTTCCAGGCGCTCTGCAGGTCTTGAGGGCGTTGGTGCAACCAGTGGGCGGCGCGGGCAATCCAATTGTGGGCTTGTTCCGGACGCACAATGAGCACGGAATTGCCTGTTCGGCGCATGGTTTCCAGGAACGCCAGAATCAAGGTGGCAAATTCCGGCATCCAATCGGCCGGATAATCTGGCGTCGGACTTTTCTGGGCCAAGGTGGCCAATTGCTGCAACACGGTGGGGGGATCGCCCCAATGTGGAGTCAATCCGCCGCCCATTTCCCAAAAAACCTGCACGAGAATCCAGGGACACGCAATAATTCGGGCTTCCGGCGTTTCCTTTGGCGTCTGCAGCGCATCCTGCTCGGATCCGGTTTCCTGGTATAAACTGGTTAAGACTCGCGTGGCATACAACAGCACGAAAGGGTTGATGTCTTGGGCTGTCCAGCCAGCTTGCTTAAACGGCGCAAACCATTGCCGCCGCCGCAAGGTCAGAAGAAATCGTAAAACTTTCTCAACGGTATCGGCATCGGTAATCGACACGGATTGCAACCAAGCATGGATATCTTCTTGCACCTGGTTCTGCGTCAATCCCGAGCGTCGCATCCATTGCGCGAGGCGTTCGGGATCGATTCGGCCTAACACGCTCGCCAGCCAGGTGGCGTTGGGATAGCTTTGCAAGAATAACAATTGCAACAAAGCCGGAGACAGGTCGGCTGTCGATGATGGACGGACTCGAGTCGGTGGTGCAATCGTTGTAATGGCCACGAATATGTCCTCCTCATGTTCTTTTTTTGTCATCGACTACGCATTTTCGACGTGGCAATCGCGAGATGCCGTTGTAACAAACGCGGTCGGCCAATCGGGATGCGGCCCCACACAGAGGATCTGATGGCGAGCCGCCCAAGCCGGAGCCTCTAGCCGCTGGTGCTGTAAGCGCAGAGATCCGGCGGCCAAGGCCTCTTCACATGCTGGCCGACGCGGTGGCGGAACCCGAGCCCAGGGAATGGGTCGCGTAGGCAATCCCTCAACCGTCCAGGCACAGGAGACCTCGTCGAGATCGGCCGTTCCTGCGGCTTGCACCTGAATATCATAAATTTGGCCGTATCCTCGCGTGCGATCGCCTCCCAACCCGCTGTGGGCAGTGCCGG
>JAKAAL010000712.1 GCA_021802375.1 Bacillota bacterium
GTGGCAGCGCTTCACGCGAGTAATCTTGCCGCTTTCGATTCCCATGCTGGTGGTCATCTTCATTTTTACCCTGATGGGAGCCTTTAGTGAATACATTTTGGCTGGAACCATTTTGCAGACTCCTGATCACTATACCTTGGCACTAGGCATGTATGGCATGATAAGCGGGCAGTTTGCTAAGAATTGGGGAGATTTCGCTGCCGCAGCCTTGCTTTCGGCGGTGCCCCTGGCGGTGACCTTCGGGTTGTTGCAACGCTTCATTGCGTCGGGA
Organism: Bacillota bacterium; assembly: GCA_021802375.1. Next base: position 272 of record JAKAAL010000712.1, read on the forward strand.
TTAATGGGTGGGGTCAAGGGATGAGAGGACGGACGGGGAGTTAAGCATGTCCACCATTAAAGATGTGGCGAAGATGGCCCAGGTTTCGACGACGACGGTGTCGCGTTACCTGAACGAGTTTCCCAATATCCGCCCCGAGACCCGCGAGCGTATCGCGAGCGCAATTAGTGTACTGAACTACCGGGCCAACGTGGCCGCTCGGGGCTTGGTCACCAAAAGCACGCGCACGATTGGGGTCGTGGCCTCGACGGATGTCGACGATTTTTTTGACAATCCCTTTTTTATGCATGTGTTGAAAGGGATATCTAGAGCAGCAGTTCAGCACCGCTATGACGTCTTGTTGTCGACGGTTACGGGCAAGGAAGGGGAACTCTTGAGCGACTGGATACACGGCCACCGTGTGGACGGCATCGTTTTGATGAAGAGCCGGGTAGATGATCCGACTCTAAAAATGTTTGCTTGCGAGCGATTTCCTGCCGTATTGCTGGGCCGGCCTCATGGGGATGAACAGGTGGACTATGTGGATAACGACAATGTGGAGGCCGCCTTGCGCGCGACCCAGTATTTGATCGAACTAGGCCATCTCGATATCGCCTTTATTGGAGGATCTCGAGAGATGGTGGTTACCGAGGATCGCTTGAAAGGATATCGCGAAGCGCTGCGCCAAGCCGCCGAGCCGGTGCACGAGGAGTATGTTAAAGTGGGCCAGTATGCTAAGCAAACTGGGTATGATTTGTGCTCTCAACTCCTTCGGCTGAGACGTCCGCCGACCGCGATTGTCGCTTCGGACGATATCATCGCCACGGGCGCTTTGCAGGCGGCGCACCAATTAGGGTGTAAAGTCCCTCAAGAGCTGTCCATCATCGGCTTTAACGATATACCCGCAAGCGAGTTTACCATTCCTCCCCTGTCAACGGTCCGCGTCCATATGGAACGCTTGGGCGATGGTGTTGCCCAATTGCTTTTCGATCGGGTGCAAGATCCTCAGCAGCCAGCTAGACACCTTATCATCAAAACCGAAATTGTGGTCCGAAACTCTACCACGATAGCGCCTAGGCGTTCCCAGCAGCCACCCGCTCGAGGCCGTGGGCATGAAGCGGTCGCTCCCCCACTATAACTTCAAAAGGACGTGAATCCGATCGAACCGAAACATCAAGCGTGGATGCCCGATGCCTACGCCGTAAGTCCGGACACCCTGCGAATAAGCTTGTCGGTGCCTCGAGGACAGGCGGGAACCGTGTGGATCCATTATGGAGACCGCTACGCGCGCCAAAGGCCGCTGGCCATGATGATGAGCCATCAAGGGATGACGGCGAGCTTTGATGTCTTTCAAGCAGACATTAGCGTCGCGACCGGGCGATTTCAATATCTCTTTGAAATCCAGCTCTTTACCGGGGAGACCATGGTGTATGGTGAAGATGGGGTGGGTCGTAGTTTGAGTACCGATCGGCCTTTTCAATTTGCTGCTATTTTGCACCGAGACCTTTTTTCAGTGCCCAGTTGGAGCACTACGGCCGTTTGTTACGAAATCTTTCCGGATCGATTTTTGCGATATCCGACCGACCTCAATCCCCCTTCCCCGTCGCCTCTCGCAGCCTGGGACTCCACCCCTACGCCGTCGTCCTTTTTTGGCGGGACCTTAGCGGGCATCATTCAAAAACTGCCCTACCTGGCCGAATTGGGCATCTCGCTCATTTATCTGACACCGATTTTTGCCTCACGGTCGAATCACCGTTATGACACGGACGACTATTACCGCATCGATCCGATGCTCGGCACGCCAGAGGACCTCAAAAAATTGGTAAGGGAAGCTCATCAACGGGGCATACGGGTCATGCTTGATGCCGTCTTCAACCATAGCAGCAGTCGCTTCTTTGCCTTTCAAGACGTGGTGGCCAAAGGGAAGCGTTCTCCCTACTGGGACTGGTACTTCATTAAAGGCAGCGAGGTGAGCACCAAGCCCTTGAACTACGAGACCTTTGCCAATGACATAGCTAATATGCCTAAGCTCAATTTTGCCAACCCTGCCGTGGAGGCGTATTTCTTAGAAGTGGCAAGGCATTGGATCCGCGAAGCGGGCATCGATGGCTGGCGTCTGGATGTGGCCAATGAGGTCGACCACCGGTTTTGGCGAACGTTTCGGGAGGCCATCAAGCAAGAGTTTCCGGAATGTCTCATCGTGGGCGAAGTGTGGCACGATCCTTTGCCCTGGGTCCAAGGAGACCAATTTGACGGCGTGATGAACTACCGCCTGCGCAATATCGTAGACGACTTTTTTGTTCAGAAAAAGATTTCGGTTGCCGAACTGGCTAGCCGTTTGGACGACCTTCGCTTTAGCCTGCCGTCGCCAGCACTCAGCGCCGGGTTGAACCTGGTCGGCAGTCACGATACGGAACGGGTGTTGACCTGGGTCCACGAGGACGAGGAGGCCTATCTCGCTATCTTAGTCTTGCTCTTTAGTTGGCAGGGGATTCCGATGATCTATTATGGGGATGAGATTGGCATGCTCGGGGGGACGGATCCGCTCTGTCGTGGAGGGATGCAGTGGGACCGCAACCCAGGAAAATCGCCGATATTTCGGGCGATCCAGGCGTTGATTGGACTCCGCGCGCAGTATGGTGCCTTGCGTGGTGAAAAACTGACTATCGAACATGCGCTGGCCAGCCAACATATTCTGCAATACCGAAGACAGGATCAGGACGGCTCTGAGCTGGTGGTTACGATAAATCTTTCGCCTTCCCCGATAAGCCTGCCAGCCCCGCGGAGCACACTGTTTTCCACTGCGGCTTCCGGATCCCGCGAAAAGCTGCCATCCCGTCATGCCGAGATTTGGATCGCGCAGTAGCGCGAGCTTGGGCTGGCAACGAGGGCCTCAAAGTTCAGTTCATGGATAGTGCGGGGCTGCCCAGGATGGGTTTCACAGCCTGCCCGCCTTACGGCTTGACCCGGAACCATACGGTGGGGCTCATCGGCACGTTTGATGAGCCTCCTCGGGAATTGTCGGAACCCCGCGCTAGTTGAGGAACATTGCGGACGACAACGGCACCTCGGGTCACCAAGGAATGGGCTTCGTCCATCTAGTGGGGGATCCGGAGACTCAATGGCTTGCGTGTTGGCTCGTGGCGGTGACGGCGGCTCGTCTGTACCCGCTATGTGCGCCAACCTGACCAACTCTCGTTCGGGAACAGCCAGCTGCGCTTCTTCGTGGTCGCTCGCCGATTTTGGTGCGAT
>JAKAAL010000713.1 GCA_021802375.1 Bacillota bacterium
CACCGTGCCAAGGGCTGCCTTCGCCTTATCCAAATATTCTTCGGACCCCGTCCACTGTCCCCATTCCAACAACGTTTCTGCCAAGGTAGCCAACTTGTTGGGCACATAGCCGACGATGCTGGGATGGTCGTTAAAGGTGTGGCGCTTTGAATCCCAATAGGTTGCCACGATGTGCTTCAGGTTTCGGCCGACCACCTCTCGCACCAAGTCTTCATGATATCCTTGCCGGGCCGCATGCAAAAGCCCAAGACTCGCCGCAGCTTCGTGCGGCGTGCCATTGGTGCCAGGATTTTGTTCAAAGCGCGAGGCGAGGTAGCTGCCATCCGGCTTTTGGCCGCGTCCTACCTCTTCTATGGCGCGGTGCAACCGGACCTGCCAGCGAGGGTCGGCTTGCGTTTTCGCCAAAATCGTATAACCCGACACGATTCCCTCATAGCGCCAGTCAATGCCAGGACCCGTATAACGAAGACTGTGCCGCCACCAATGCACCACCGGCCCGGCATAGCCGTCAGGCTGATGAACCGTCTCAAGCCATGTCTCTAGCCGCAAAAGGGCTAAAGCGACGCGCTTTCGCAACCCCTCGTCGGGGGTCAGGGGCACGCTGACGCCAGGGCTAACCATGATAGGATTCCCTCCTGGACCAAATCGACAAGTGATATCGGCCACGCCCCTGACCGATAGCGGAAAACTGGCGACGCATGCGAGCCATCGCCCGATCTTGTCCATAGGCCCACTGGAGCATCCCGTAGAGACGAATAAAAATTCCCCAGAAGCGTACCCAACCGGTAAGCACCACCGTTTGCCTTAGGCAACGCCATTCCGCGTTCATGCGAGCCGACTTCACCCCAGAATGTCGAATCCAATATAGGCGCTCTACTCCCGTGAGGTCATCAGGTAACTCATCGCCTAGGGCCACCACCCCAAGGCGGGTGACATTGCCCCACGGGGTCAGCTCAGCCCGAAGTTTCAGTTCTCGTTCCATAGCCCGGGGCCCATAACTAATCAGACGTCCGATGCTGGCATGATAGGCATCGGCCACAATCTGATCAAAGAGATGGGCCAGCGCCAACGCATGGGGACCGTCCTCTCGCAAAACGGGCGCCGTGTTACTGGGCCTGGATTCAATCGTCAGACCTGCTTGGTCATTTGCCATTGCCATAATCGCCTGCCAACTAGTTTTTTTATGATCGTCTTATTCTCCATTAAAGCTCCAAGTCCTTCCCGTGCCATGACGGGCAGGCACGGGTTTTTCCTTCACCTCCCATTTATCCTTTCTTGAGCGCGCCGTGCGGGATGGCCTGGATAAGCCCCAAGTCGGTATGGGGTTCACGCCAGCGACGAGCCATCTGGCCGTGCGCGGAGCAAGCCGCCCTAGGCCGACGTGATAGCACACCCGAAGTGGACCGGCGTCGCCATCATCGCGCTATCTTCTTCCTATTCCCCCAACCCAAGAACTAGGCCCGCTTCGCTCCCAGTTTGCTTAAATCTCGGCGCACCTTTTCGGGATGGGCGGTGGTGATGCTCATCCGTATGCCGCGGGTACGGCCAAAGTTGGCGAAAGCGGGACTCAGATGCGCTTGGGTCTCGTCTGCCGCCTGGTCTAGCGGGCCGCTGGCCAAAAGCGGCCCCACCACCGGAATCGCCGCCAGGGCCCCGAGTTCCATTCCCGTTCCCATGGCGGAGGCGACCGCACTGCCATCGAGCGTGTCATTCCGGGAGCTCTCAGAGACGTCGTCATGAATGACCAGGGCGTTGGGCTCATACCCATCCTGGAGTAGCTTTTGGCGGGCCTTGTCGGCTGCGGCTCGCGTTTGAAATTTCACCGTCACGGTGGTCATCGTATCCCTCCTCACCGATATCGTGGCAAGATTGGACGCGATTATACTCGTTGAACCTAACCGATGCCCACCTTGGATCCCCGATCCGTGCTGCCCATCATCTGGACAAAGCCTTGGTCGCCGTCCACCAGCACCTGATCGCCGTCGCAAATCACGCGCGTAGCCGTTTTGGTAGCCACTACACAGGGCACGCGGTATTCTCGGGCCACGGTGGCCGCATGCGACAAGATGCCGCCTGCATCGGTCACCACCGCCCCTGCCACGGCAAAGAGCGAAGACCACACCGGAGTCGTCGTTCGGGCAATCAAGACGTCGCCGGACTGCAGTTTAGAAAAGTCTTCGGGGCCATGCAGCACCCGTGCCGTGCCCTGCCAGGATCCCGCCGAGGCCGATAGGCCACGAAGAGTCCCCGCGACCTGCGAAGCTTCGCTGGGCGCCTCCGAGTTAGCCTGCTCCTGGGGAGCTTGGCCTAAGGATTCCGAAGGCGTCTCCTCGCGATACCTGCGATATTCTTGGTAGCGTTGATCCGCCACCTGGCTTGCCGCGATCGCCGACGATCCCCGTAAGAGCTCGATGACCTCTTGGCGATACAAGAAAAACACCTCTTGAGATTGGGCTATGGCGCCTTGCCCGACTAAGATCTCGGCCACACGCAGAAGCAGCCCACGGCATTTGGCCGGAAGCATGGCATCGATATAAAAGTGATGATCCTCATCGAGTGGCCGCGCTTGGCTGGCAAACTGATAGGCCTCTTCAAAGCGTGCCCGGTCATCCGCGTTCGCGAGGCTCGCCAGTGCGTCCTTGAGGGCCTCTTGCCGATGTCTCACGGTCGCGGACCATTCGGCGTCAAAGTCATAGCCACTCTCCATAAATTGTCGGATCACGGCGAGGGCAGGACTGGGATCTTCAATCCAGGTCCTTTCGTAAAAGTCATGCGACGCTCCGACGCGCCAGCCATAAACATGGGTGAAGGTGCAAAGCTCCTCTAAAAACTCCCGAGCCCTGGGTTCTTCTTGCAAGGCCTGCCAGGCATCCTTTTGCAAAATGGCGGCCCGCGCCTCGGGCGACCGACGGGCTCGCGTGGCCAGTCGGGCAAGTTCTCGGTCCGTTTCCACGAATTTATTCGAAAGACCTGCCAGCAGCTCGTGGGCGTCCACCGCCCTCTTATCGGGAAAGCGTTGGAGATATAGGGCCTCGAACATTTCTTGGGCGGAAAACGCCGGGCGAACGATGCGCATATGCCATTTCCAAATCGACGCATACATTTCGCGGAGGGTTTCGAGCGCGGACGCGGCTTGTTCGGGCGTTTGGATCGCTTCGGCCATGCGCTCGATCGCCGCATATTGCGGAAGAATTTCTTCCGCAATGATCCGGTCAAAACGTGGACGGATGTTTGCAAACTCTTCTTTCATGGCCTCAGACGGCACCGTCGGTCCCTTGCCTTGGCCGGGCGGCGAAGCGACATAGATGTAGCCGTGGTAGACGCGGGTGTCAAAGCCCGGCCCCTCCTGACCCTCAGGGATTAATCCATTGAGGGCCTGAGCTAAGGCGGGGGCCATGAATGATTGAAAGAGGGGCGTCATCGCAAAACCCAGATGGGTTGCATCGTGATGCCAGAGTCTCTGTTCTAAGTCTTGACGAGAAAGCGTAATCTTTTCA
>JAKAAL010000714.1 GCA_021802375.1 Bacillota bacterium
TCCATGTCAAGAGTCTTCGGGCCCAATATCTATACCGCACCATTTTTGTGTTGTCGTTCGTGTTGCCAACGGTGGTGAGCATCTTAATCTGGCAGTACATCTACGAACCTTCTGGGGTGCTAAACGCCCTATTGCACGTGCTAGGTTTAACATCGTTGGAACACTCGTGGATAGGCAATCCGCATTTGGCCTTAGGTGCCGTGATTCTCATGGGTTTCCCTTGGATTAATGCTTTCAACCTGTTGATTTATTACGCAGGACTGCAAAGCATCCCGCAGGAAATCTTGGATGCCGCGCAGATGGATGGAGCAACCGGATGGGATCGCATCCGCAGCGTGGATATCCCCTTAGTCCGTTCCCAAACTAAGCTTCTGTTGATTCTTTCGATTATTGGGGTGAGCCAAAATCTCTTAGTACCTCTATTGATGACCAGCGGAGGGCCTGGAACTTCTACCACGACCCCTGTCTTTTATATGTACCAAACGGCGATTCAATACGATCAGTACGGCTATAGCATGGCCATAGCTTTTATGTTGTTCGCCGCGGTGATGGTCCTAGCTATTCTTAATATTCGCTTCTTCCAATCTGACACCAACTAGTTGGGCAAGGGGGTCTCGTCGTGCCGATTCGCATTCGAGGGTTATGGATTCATATGGCTATTATTGTCCTGGCTGCATTGACCATCTATCCCATCGTATTTATGGTGGTTAACGCTTTTAAGACCGGAGCCGAAACTGCCGCCTCGCCATTTGCCCTGCCCCTGCATCCACTTTTTAACAACTTCAAACTTGCTTTGCAAGCGACCTGGCCTGCCTACCGACAATCCGCCTTTATCGTAGGGGTCAGCGTGTTCGGGATGTTAAGCAGCGCACTTCTGGCATCTTACGCCTTCGCTCGGCTGCAGTTTCGCGAACGTGAGATGTTATTTTACGTCGTGTTTGGCTTGCTGTTAATTCCCCCATTTTTGACTTTGATTCCGCTATTCCTGGAGATCAAGAATCTTGGTCTGCTGGATACGCCGTGGGGGCTCATTCTCCCCTACATTGCCGGGGGTCAAGCGTTTGCTATCTTTATTCTTCGTTCATTTATCCGAGCGATTCCCGAAGACCTGTTCGAAGCCGCGCGCATTGACGGAGCCCATGATCTGCGACTATTTTGGCACATCGCCGTCCCCCTTTCGGTTCCCATTCTCATTACCCTGGCGGTGTTGAACGTGGTCGGACTATGGAGCGACTACATCTTGCCGTCATTGGTGCTAAACTCTGCGCACGAAACGGTCGCCATGGCTATCGCCAACTTCGTGCCGCCACCCCAGGCGCCATCCATTAATGCGTTTAATCAACAGTTAGCCGCGTTTACCCTCTCGTCGATACCCCTTGGCGTCTTGTTTCTCTTTCTGATGCGCTATTTTGTGGCCGGAATCACTAGTGGCGCCTTGAAAATGTGAACAAGGGCAACTAGCTAGGAACGACTGAACAATAACGCCCGCATGGCTCTGCTAGATCGGATGATTGGGAGGGACGACACCGACCTCAAACGCTCACGTCTGAACCCCGCGTCCAACAATGGGGCGGCAAAGTCCTATAGGCTGACGCGGATCGCCTATATGGCACGGTAAATAGGCGAAGTCTCTTCGCCGCCAGCGGGATCTTACCTACCTGGGACAGGCGAGTATCTCCAGCCCCCCACGAGGGGATAAGGTCATGCCCGGGGTCGGGGAAGGAAAGGGCTCTCGGCTGCGTAGGCGCCACCTACGGCAAATATTTGCTACCGCGAGTGACAGTTCGGCGAGAGCAAATTCCTCGCCGGGACAACGGCGCGGTCCTCCCCCGAAGGCGAGGAAACGATAGTCAGTGCGCGTTCGCTTGATTTCGCCCCCATCGAGCCATCTTTCCGGTAAAAAGCTCTCTGCCTCTGGATAATAGCTTTCTAAGCGGTGGGTAACCCAAGGACTCACCAAAAACTGGGACCCGGCGGCGAGATGATAGTGGTCCACCTCCACATTTTGAATCGCCGTGCGACTGAGCAGCCAAACCGGGGGAAAGAGACGAAGCGATTCTAGGACGACCGCTTCCGAGTACACAAGGCCTCCTTCAGCTTCCTGGCTGACCCGTTCGACGACCTCAGGATGATCGGCCAGAAGTCTTATCGTCCAGGCAAGGGCATTACCGGTGGTCTCGTGCCCCGCAATCAGGAAGGTCAGGGCCTCCTGCGCCCGCCTGTCCGGGGGAGACTGGGCCAAGATCTCTAACAGTGGCGTGTTAGGGCGATCCAGCAGCGGCTCGACAAATGCGCGCAACACATCCGAAGACTGGTGAAACGCGCCGTTAAATGTCTTAGGCCACGCGTACGGGGGCCGATATAGACTTCTGGCGCGATGATGAAAGTGCTCCATAACCTGGCTCGTGGACTCGCCTAACCGAGAAATTAGCTCGTCTTTTGGACTTAGACCAAAGAGCGTGCTTAGGGTTACGGCAAGCGCTAGATAGCGGCCAAACACCCCCGCATCGACGCTGGCAGCGGAAAAGAACTTTTGCGCGCCCACGTTCACCTCATGGGCGATGGCCGCATGATAGGCCTTGATGGCGTTATGGGAAAAAACGGGCATAATCGCCCGACGCTGTTCCCTCCATAGGTCTCCCTCACTCAAGAGCATTCCTTGCCCGATCAGGGGATTTTTTGCCTCCATCCCCGGTCCCTTGCGGAAGTGGTCTTTATGCGTTCGGAGCACATCGGCCACCGCCTTATCCCCGGTGGCCAAGTACAGGGTCCACGGACCAAACGGAAGCGCGGCCATCGAGGGATAGCGGCGGCCCACCCTCTCCAACAGGGTTAGCGGATCACGGTGAAACGTGGGCAATAATCCCCATGGCCATCGGCTGGTAGGCCCATGCGGGCGCTCAAGACTCATTTTCCTTGGGGCCATCCCGGCTCGATCATCTTTAGCCCTTCTCCCTCAGCGGCGTGGGCCAATCGGCGGTCTAGCGCGCCAAATTTGACCTCAAACTCCTCTCCATATTGACACAGCACCAACGCCGAAGCCAACTCTACGCCCCCTAGACCACTTAGCGCCCAGCGCTCGGACAAATCTCCGGCCATGCGCAGCACGGCCTCCGTCGCAGGCACGCGCACAAAATGGCCCCAATCGAGATCGAGGCGCGTCAGCACGGCACGATAGTCTTGACTCTGAATCCAGTTCTCACGGCGGGCCTCCGCCAGCCATGCTCGGATCCAAGGATAGCCTAGCGCCGTCGTGGCGACTCCGTCCGCCTGGCGCAAGGCCCGCTGCACCCCATCCCGTCCGTCGTCGCCGACGTATAGTCGCAAGAGGGCGTCGCGTTCCAAGTATAAAATCATGAGCTAGGTTCCGCTTCAACGGATATTTCCACATGGTAGCGCTGAATCACGGGCACTTCTTGATCGGGAAGTCCGAATGGTTTACCTCCATCCCATAGGAGCAGTCCTTGGCGAGCTAGGGCATATAAGCGCTCTTC
>JAKAAL010000715.1 GCA_021802375.1 Bacillota bacterium
ATAAGCGTCCTTGCAGGCATCAATGTCAGCGAAGTTTTTGGGGCTCAAAAACGTCACTCCTTCATTGCGAGTTAATATGATACTGGGTATCCTTTACTAACAAATTAGGAACCTCAACCAATAAGATGTTGTCATGAGGTATTTCCTGATCGATTTTTCCGCGGTAACTACACGTCGCCCCGAAGAAAATTGGCCGAGTGGGGAACTAGGCCTGGCCGCAACAGTTACTTTGGAGGCAACCTACGCGGCATCACGGATAAACTCGATTACATTAGTTCGTTAGGGGTAGACGCATTATATTTAACGCCGATTTTTCAAGCGGAGTCCAATCACAAATATGATACCACGGATTATTACGCGATAGATCCAGATTTTGGCACCGAAGAAGACCTTCGTCAACTGGTAAATGCCTGTCATGACATTGGTATTCGAGTGATTTTAGATGCCGTGTTCAATCATGTGGGTAACGGGCACAGCATATTTCGCGATATCGTGACCCATGGCAGCGAATCACAATACGCCGACTGGATTTATCCCATCGTCTGGCCCATAACCCCTTCACGGCGCACCTATGAAACCTTTGCATATACTCCGAAAATGCCCAAATGGCGAACCGCCAACCCGGCAGTTGAGCAGTACCTCATCAATGTTGCTGACTATTGGATGGAACGTACCGGCATCGATGGTTGGCGCCTAGACGTTGCTGATGAGGTTGAACATACCTTTTGGCGGCATTTTCGGGAACGCATCAAAGGCAATACCTCCGAGGCGCTAATCTGCGGCGAAGTTTGGCAATGTGCCACGCCATGGCTTCGTGGCGAACAGTTTGACACAGTCATGAATTATCCGTTTACCAGCGCTGTTCACGACTGGCTTTGCAGCAACTTCATTGATGCGCGCGAGTTTGACATACGCATTGACCAAATTCGGACCAGATATCCTGAAGATCGGTTGCCATATCTTTGGAACCTTTTAGGCTCTCATGACACCATAAGGCTGATAAGTGCATGCAAATTAGACACTCAACAAGTCTCATTAGCACTCTTTTTTCAATTTACCTGTTTCGGTTCCCCGATGGTTTACTATGGCGATGAGATCGGCTTAACCGGAGGCGGTGATCCCGAATGTCGGGGCACTATGGCGTGGGACCCGCAAAAACAAAATGCCCAGTTACTGGAACGACACCGGAATCTATCGTCACTGCGCAAGAAATACCTCGTTCTGCGCAGCGGAACCTACCGTCCAATCCTTAGGAGCATTTCACCGCAATTGTACAGCTACTTGCGTATCCCTAAAGCAGACGAGGATCTTAGTGAGCAACCGCTGTTGTGCATAATAAATAACGGAGTCGAACCGCTTACCTTAACGTTGTCGGATCAGGAACTCCCGGTTGGCACTTATCAATGCATCTATGGAGACATACTCCATACTGCCGTTTGTACTGGGCGACCGCTGACGATCCCAGCCAAAAGCGGTACGCTATTTATTCGAACAGGAGACACATATGCCAATTAATATCAAGGATGTCGCCGAAAAAGCTGGTGTGAGCCCTTCAACCGTTTCGCGTGTGCTTGCTAACAATCCCCGTATTAGTCCTCAAACCAGCGAGCGGGTCCGAATGGTCCTTAAAGAGCTGAACTACCACCCCAATGAAATTGCCCGCAGTTTGGTGAGGCAACGTTCCCGAACTCTCGGGCTCATCTTGCCCAACGCCATTGATCAATTTTTTCTTAACCCATTTTTTCCAGAGGTACTGCGAGGAATCTCACAAGCCGCGCGAAAGCTAGATTATGACCTGTTTTTGTCTACTGCATCTCAAGGGCTAAATGATGTCGAACGGCTAGATCAAATGGTCCACAGCAAGCGTGTAGACGGTGTTATCTTGTTAACGGTAAAACTGGATGATCCCCTGTTGAAACACGTACAAGATAACCATGTTCCCGCAGTCCTCATCGGGAGATCTCCCGACCAATCCATGGTTGCCTCAATTAACAACGACAACAAAAAGGCCGGCTATGATGCGACGATGCATTTATTGAGACTGGGACACCAGCATATAGGATTTATGGGCGGATCTCCCGAGCTCGTATTAACCATTGACCGTCTGGCCGGCTACGCCCAAGCTTTAAGCGACGCCAATGTGCGATTTGACCCGCGGCTAGTGACTTCTGAAGAATTTCTGGAAGAAGGAGGCTACACCGGGATGATGAAATTGCTCGCGCTACCGACTAGACCATCTGCCATCATCGCCTCCGATGATGTTCTGGCTTTCGGTGCCATGCGTGCCGCAGGAGAACTGGGGTATCACATTCCGCAAGACCTGGCTATCGTTGGATTCAACGATATTCCGTTAGCAAAAATAGCCAATCCTCCATTGACTACGATGAATGTCCATATTTTTGAATTGGGAGAAGGAGCCGCAACCATGCTCATTGATCAAATCACCAATCGAGTAGACAGACCTATGGAGGCACAAATTGTGCCACACGAATTAATCATTAGGCGGTCCTGTGGAGCATGGCACCCTACCAGCAGCTTGGTGAGCCATTTGCCCCAGTAAGTATCCCCAGGCGCGGAAAGAACCATGTTAATAATGCTTGGTCTTTTCTCTATGACTGTTATGACAGCTCTGTAATCCATTCCTTCAATTTCGACCAGCGCCGATCCGATGGTTTGGTGCTTACAGCCATCGCGACCGCTTTGGGTTGCCCCACCAGAGTTACTAAATGCCTGCCGCGAGTGACGGCCGTATAGAGCAAATTCCGCTTCAACATCAAATAGTGTTGCGTGGTAACAGGAATCACCACAGCGGGATATTCCGATCCTTGGGCTTTGTGAATGGTCGTGGCATAGGCAGGCACTACCGCATCGAGCTCGCCAAAATCATAAGCCACCTCACGCCCGTCAAAACGAATCATTAGTTCTTGATCATCAGCATGCACCGCGGTAACCCAACCAATGTCACCGTTAAACACGTCTTTGTCGTAATCATTGGTCATTTGCATCACCTTGTCGCCGACGCCAAATTTCCAACCAAACCGCTCAATGGCGGTCGAGCCCGGAGGATTCAACGCCTCCTGCAATACCTGGTTTAGATGGCGCGCCCCAGTATCCCCCCGATTCATCGGACAGAGTACTTGGATGTCGCGTATCGGATCGTAGGAAAATTGTCGAGGGATACGCTCAGTAACCAACCGCACAATCTTGTCCGCAACCTCTGCCGGGGTTTTGGCAGGAACAAAATAAAAGTCCTGGACGCCCTCAATCGTCGTGTCGAGATCTGGCATCTGTCCTTGGTTAATCCGGTGCGCATTGACTACAATGCGGCTTTGCGCCGCTTGCCGGAAAACCTCGGTCAACCGCACCACCGGTACTCTGTCCGCCTCTAACACATCACGGAAGACCTGACCCGGGCCGACGGACGGGATTTGGTCAACATCCCCAACCAACAACAGAGCTGCTTGAGAGGGAATGGCTTTCAAAAGACTGTG
>JAKAAL010000716.1 GCA_021802375.1 Bacillota bacterium
CGTGCGTAGAGGGGTCCCGCCGTTCACCGGTTCATGCCGGATACCTGAGCGAGGGTGTGCGTTCGGAATGTGAGTCAGCCCAGTTCTCCGTCGACGGCATAAGGGCGACCATTTGCTGTGACCACGCCGCCATCAGGTCCTCCCGCAGTTCGGGCTTTTTGTTTGACAGTTCCTCGAGGTAGGCGCTGATGGTCGTCAAAATGACTTCCCGGTTGACCCGCAGCAACTCCTGCTCCACGTGATCGATAATCATCGGTCCATCTTCAGGCATCTCGACGTTCACATCGACAGAGTGCACTGCCGTATGCCCGTTCTTGTCCTCAATGGTTATGTGAATGCGTCGGTTCATAACGACCCACCTCCCCTTAAACCATCGCGGTCGGGACGAGCGATGTTCAGTTCGGGTGCATCATGATCGTACGGTGGTCGGATCCCGAACGACCATCTAGGCCGATTTCAGAACACGCTTTAGTGCATTAAATTGCACAGGTCGAAAAATGTCGAGACACCGCGACCGTCCGGCTTAAGCCGATCGTCGGTGCAAGATGGGCCGACCGCCTAACTGGGCATCGAGGAAAGACTACGATAACCGAGTTGGATCGAGACGGCTTCAGCGACCCGTCTGACCTCCTGGATCATGTGGGCGAGCACGTCATCGCGCATTCGACTGGAGGGGTTCATTATGATTATACCTATGGTACCATTTAGCATGGTAAGCGGTTGATCGCGCGCATCGCCCCATATTCGGGAAATTTTCTATCGAAGGGCATCCCTCGTCGCGTTGGACCGCGAACCACTTCACGGACCTGCGGTCTATCTGCCGCAGTTTGCCGAACAGGCCGAGGACTGGGGTGATTTCTGGCTATTCTTACGAAAAGACGATAAGGAGGAGAGCACATGGAACGAGAACGACTGGAACCGCGCGCGTGTTGGGATCTTGGGGGCCCGTGGAGCGCAGCGGTCGAAGGGCATGACCTCGGCACCGTGACCGTGCCCTCATCGTATGCGCCCAGGGGTACGGTGACGCTGACGCGAACGATTCCCATGGTCCGAAGCGAAGACCTGCGGCCCTTCCTGATCTTTGAAGGGGTCGCCCTGGATGGCGAAGTGTGGATCAACGACCACCGCATTGGCCGCCTCATCGCCTTTAGCCACCATGAGTTCGACCTGCATCCATGGGTAAACGAGGATTCACTCAGGCTGCGTGTTACATTGGTAGATTTGCAGGCGAAGTTTGGCAACTCGCGCGGATGGGAAACGTACGGAGGAATCATCCGTCCCGTCTACGTGCAGTGGCGGCCCCACAACTATTTGGAACATCCTCGCATACGTGTGGAGTTGAGCCCAGGCTCAGAGGCTTCGATCGTAGCGAGTATTGATGTGGTGCAAACCCAAATCGCGGGTCCCATGGTGCTTTCCCTGGCCTTGATGGATGACCAAGACGACATCGTCGCCCACACTCAGCAGAACCTCGGGGAACGTCCGCCAGCCCACGCGATCCCGTTAACGTTGCAGGTACCGAACGCCCACCGCTGGTCGCTCGACGACCCCTATTTGTATCGTCTCGTGTGGACGTTGCACTCCCCAGACCGATCGGATACACTGATCCGACGGGTAGGCCTGCGGGAGCTAACCATCCAGGGCCGCCGATTTAGCCTAAACGGGAAACCGCTCTTTTTAAAGGGGGTCTGCCGCCATGATTTGTGGGCTGAACAGGGGTACACCTTGACCGAAGCGCAAGTCCGCCAGGACTTGTCCGAGATCAAAGCGACCGGCTTTAACTTTGTTCGCCTGGTCCACTACCCGCACCATCCTCAGGTGCTGGACATCGCGGATGAATTGGGCTTGTTGGTCACGGAAGAACCGGGATTTTGGAATGTTCGGCTCCAAGATGATCAGTTGATCGAAGCCAAGGCCGTGGCCTTAGAGGTCTTGACGCGCATGGTGTTGCGCGATCGCACGCATGCAAGCCTCTTGGCCTGGATCTTAGGTAATGAGTCGTGGAGTGATGCGGGCTATTTACACACGGCGTCGGCCCTCTGTCGCGATCTCGATGATCGCGCGGTCGGCTTTTCGGACCTCTATTCCCCTCGACTGGGAAAAAAGGTGCCTGCCAAGGAAGCCTTTACGGGATGGGACCCGGACTTCTATGACTATCACCCATATGGCGAGGACGGGAACTTATATCGCGCAGCCCCGCGCCATCTTAATGACAAACCCCTGATTTTTGGCGAGTGGGGCGGATTTTGGATGCAGCACGATCCGTGGCTCTGGGAGCGGTTGGGCCAGCAATTTGCCGAGTGGGCGGCAGCAGACGCCGAGGCTCCCTCCCAATTAGCCGGGTTTGCCTTTTGGCAATGGGCGGACATGCGCCAATATCACCGGGGATACCCTGGTTGTGACGAGGGCGTGCTCATCGAGGGCCTGGTGACCGAAGGACGCGAACGCAAACCGGAGTGGCATCGCATGCGCGCACTCCTTGAGGCAATCGATCAAGGCAACGTGCATGCGGTCGTCAAACGCTTCGATCGCATGGCCCCCGAGACCATGGAGCAGCTCCGTCCCTTTCGCGGCCTCACGTTGGACGTCGACTCCACGGTGCAGAAAATCCACCATAGCGCTTGGTCAGCCTATGCCCCTGGCTATGAAGAATGGGATCGGTGGCCCATGGCGAACCCGAACCGTGACGCATGGAATCTGGTGCAATCTCAAATGACGTTACCCTGGCTGCTGTCCCCGATCAGCCCCCAGCTCGAAATCGCCGTCGAGCGCCAGGTCAGCGCCGTCGTATTACTCGGCCTCGGCGACCTTACGGAAGGTTATCCCGTGGTAAACCAATTTGGCGAAGAGGCCGCGCGGCTGACCTTATGGGGGTCGGGTGACTGGCGCGAACCCCGATCGCTCTGCCATGGACTCGAAGTTTCGCGTCAAAATCGCCTGTTTCAGGGTTCGCGGATTGAGCCCTTGGCCGTCAATACCCTTCACCTCTTTGATTGGGTGGCGGATCCGGACTGGGATGTCCGCATCGTCCGCGCTCTGGTGTGGACGCTGGATCAGCCACGATGGATCCACCGCATGACCCTGGACTTAGTCGATGGCCACAGTGCCATCGTCTTTCATGCGTTTGCGACCCGCGACTAATTCTCTCTCGGAGAGTAGATACCGGGGAGAAGGAACGCGGGCAGCATACAGGGCACCCTGCTTCGTCACGTCAAGGGGCGGTGTGAAATCCAATATCCGCCGTGAGTTCCTCTTCCCGGGAAAAGCCAAGAGGAAGATACGAACCTCATGAACTCTCCCGTCGCCTGGATACGCCAAGGCGGGGGTTTCGGGGTCACCTCCAAAGCGTTCCTGGCTCAACTCCCGATTGCACCAACAAGGGTTTCCGGTAACGGTTCAAGAAGCCGTCGACGATGTGCACCGCGCGATAGCGACACCCAATCCCCGTCAGGGGCTCTTGGCGATCATGAACCAGGTCGGCACGGCCTT
>JAKAAL010000717.1 GCA_021802375.1 Bacillota bacterium
AGGCTAGCCTTTTTTGTGGTGCACTGTCTAATTAGGCAGGGCCTCAGCCCAATTGTCGTCGAGTCACACGATTTTCTTCTAGTGCTGCCATTGAAAGCTCGCCGATGCCTAGCACTTGTTCATTTTGTTTTTTGGCGAGTCCTAAACTCATTGAAAGAGGGGATCCGGATGAATCGCTTAGTGGAGGAATTGGAA
The DNA here is from genome assembly GCA_021802375.1 of Bacillota bacterium. The sequence continues at coordinate 196 of JAKAAL010000717.1, forward strand.
GCCCAAGCCCAGCAGCGCGGTCTAGAACAAGGCCTAGAACAAGGCCTAGAACAAGGCCTAGAACAAGGCCTAGAACAAGGCCTAGAACAAGGCCTAGAACAAGGGCGGGTCATGGTGACGGAGATTTTGACCCAGAAATTTGGGCCTTTGCCGCAAGAGGTTCTGGGTCAGCTGAAACGATGCGAGGCGAAGCGGCTGTTGACCGACGTAGGGCCGCGGTTGGTGTTGGCGCAAGGACTCGACGAGGTCTCGCAGATTTTGCGAAACGTCTGAGCGCCCCGTGAGGTGTGTTGATCCACGCCCAGTATCGGGCATTGAGCGGGTTGGGCAATGAACCAGAGGATTCCTTTGCCACCAGTGCCGACCAACGCACCAGACTGAGCGCGGGTCAGAGTTTTTGTTTTTGGGAGGACGCCATCGTCTGGGAAAACCATGATGCCAGCAGGGTATTGAGACGCCCACAGTCTTGGCGTCAAACCGTTCAGTTTCACCCGCGCGCAGGATAATTAGTGGGGATGATGGTGTCCCCTGCTGTGTGACCCAGCAACCCTCGGCTGAGATTCGTCTTCTGGATCAAACACCACAGTCTGTTGGTGAGCGCTCTGGCGACGTAGCCAAAGGACATAAGCGATGCCCGTTATGAGCATCAACGCAGTGACCCTATCGATGCCGGATCCGATGTATTTTGGCCCAAATCGAAAGAAGAGGATCGCTAAGGTTCCTAGGCTCAAGGCGACCATGGTCGACCCGCACAACAAGAGCAGATGGTGATGTGGTTTTAGCGTGTGGCGTACTAGGTGATGTTGGCGCAGCAAGAAAATCAGCATGTTGACGCTGTCTAAAAAAAACTCGGCAACCAGGAAGAATCCGGCGGAACTGAGTACCAGTGCGAAGAGATTCGTCATTTGAGGCACGACAATCTGCCCGAGCACAATGCCCACCGACCCGGCCACGGGGAGCATAATCGCCCATTTGGGGACCTTATGTCGATTAAGATGCGAAAGCCAGCGGGGCAGAATCCGATCTCGAGCCATGGAAAATAACGCCCGAGAAAGAATAAAGGTAGTCAACCACAAAGAACCGGCGGTGGAGGCGATGATGGCGATTCGCAGCCAGGGTAGAAACTGAGGAGCCGTTCTCGCGCTCCACGTGGTTAGCACATCTGAACTGTGGCCTAAGACAAGCAAAGGGACCTCATGAAGTAAGATAGGCCAAATGATTAGGTAATACAAAACCACCGCTCCGGCTCCGATGATGCCTCCCCAGCCAGGTGTCAACCGGGGCTTTTGCGATTCTTCGGAGGCATATGAATCAATTTCCCATCCGTCGACGATCGTGGCCGCGATGACCATGCAGACAACGACTCCAGACCAATGAATAGGCTGCCCAGAAGAAAGCGGAGTTGCCGACAATGTGCGGTTCCAGAACGCATACCCAACTACGGCCATGGCGCCCACAAAGACCACTTCGACCAGTAAAAAGATTTGCGTGACCCGAGCCGTGACCTGGGCCCCGCACAGCAATACGGACACCGAAAACAACGCCCAAAACATTGCCACGATTCCCTGCAGAGTGCCGCTGGGATGATGATTGCCGAGTGCGGCTAAAGTAAATTGAGCCGCGGGGATGAGAATCGGGGGAATCGACCAGAAGTAGGCCATAAGGACGATCCAAGCTTGGAAATTGGAGTAGTCGAGGCCGACAATACGGCGTGACCAGTGATATGAGGCGCCGGCGTGAGGAAAGTGCTGATTGAGCGAAAGAAAGATCCAGGAGCAGACTAGAAAGGGCACCGCAATGAGCACGATGGCCAGCGGAACTCCCGATCCAGCCGCACGGACCATCGCGCCCCCTGCCGCGGCCACACTGAAGATGGGGGCCACGCTGGAAATGGATAAACTCGAGAGGTCGACCAACCGATAGGTCGGACGTAGTGGACCTGGATCAGGCTTGGGTTGATGTATCACCATCCGTCCCTCTTCTCAGTGCAAAGTGTGCCAGTCGGTAGAAGAGGTTACGGAGAAAAAGGGATGCGGTCCCGCGCCGGAGCCCTAGGCTTCGCCGGTCGTGTTTGGCAAGTCCTTCGACCAATGGCGCGATTTCAGGCCGATGGTGAATCCCTCATCCTCGCCCGCTCAGGCCGCCGTCCTCTTACTTCCGCCCCATCGCCTCTCGCCTTGGAACTGCCGGTGGTCGATCCATGGTGGACGGGGTTCCCCACATCTGAGCGCAAAGCGCTTCTCTTATCCCACCTTGTCGCCATTCACGCACTACTCATGATAGGGATTGCGCCTTGGTTGTCAACAATCTACCGCAAAAGGACCATCCCGTTGCGAATAGGAAGCGCCCCCAGTGGGCTGAGCTGCTACTCACCGTTTGGATCGCAGGTCGAATTGACGCAATGGCGGTTGGCCGGGGCGCGGTCTAACCCTGCGTGGGAGCGGTCATCATCAAGGCGGCGCCAAAGCCGTCAGGAGGTATTTTAACGTCTAAGTATGGCGGGGTTGCTGATGGTGCTAAGGAACCTAGCATCGGCTAAGCGGGACGCGCAAATACCTAGGTCTCTCTCCTGAAGTAGCCGTCGAGGTGAGTAAATCCGCCTCCGCCGGTGGGTTTTCAGGAGGGCAGAGGGCAAACCCAGTGGGCTGGATTCCCTATCGCTGTAAGCATTTTTACGGCTTATTTACACCACTTTACGATCTTTTTACTAGGCAGCCGATCGGTCCCTTCGTATACTGACCCCGAACAACCGCACGACAAGAAGGTGACGGTGTGTCGCACTTGGTGCTGATTATTTTGACTCTGGCAGCATTTGGATTGCTTGCCTGGGTGGTCAATTTCTTTCGTCGCTATTGAGCGGGGTCTGGGACTAAAAAACTCTGCCCATATTGACGTTAAGTTTGGTGATAGAGCGAACCACGATGGGATAAGGAAGGGAGGCCTTCTCGGTGGAGACGGTGTGGTTAGGGATTCTAATGGGGGGCTTGTTCATGGGCACAATCGGGTTATTGTACCTGCTCCGCCAGCTATAACCGAGCGAGGAGGGCGTGTGGTATGGGTCATTGGATCTTATTAGGCTTGTCTGCGGCGACCATGGGGTACCTCTTATACGTGATCGTCCATCCGGAAAAATTCTAAGCACCAAGGAGGTTCGGGACCGTGAGTCTGTGGCATTGGTGGTATGGGAGATGTAATGAACGATCGCGTCAAAGCTGATCAGGGGCTTCCCTCGCCAGTTGATGCTAATGGGGCTGAACGTTTTATGCTCAATCGGATTCCACTTACTTGTGCC
>JAKAAL010000718.1 GCA_021802375.1 Bacillota bacterium
TCAGCTCGCCTTGAGGCCCGCGGGGAGCGCCACCGAGAGGGCCGTCCCTACTAAGATCAGGAAGGGGTGCAGCAAAAACGCAATCGAGGCTAGCGACACCTCCCGGGCCTCGATTTTCTTGCCCAAAAATTCCGGCGTGCGGCCCACCATGAGACCCATGATGAACACGGTGATCACCACCAACATGAGCATGTTGAGCAGCCCCACGCCCTTGCCCCCGAACACCAGGTTCAAAAACATGGCCGAAAAATAGGCCAGCTGAGTGATGGGCAGCGCGCTATCATGTGCGCTGGCCACGGAGCCCGTGGTAAACGACATCGTCGAGGTTTCAAAGGCTGCCGTGCCGCCGGTGCCAAAAACCAGTTCCGTGCCCACGCGATAGATATGTCCATGAAGGCCTAGCGCGTTAATCACCGGATCGCCGAGTTCCATCGGAAAGTACACCATGGCGCCAATGGCTAAATACATTAGTCCGGCCACCGAGATTAAGGTCCACGCCATTTTTCGCTTCCCGGTCATGACGCCTAACGTGTAAAAAAAGGCGACGGGTAAAAGGCCCATCATAATCACTTGAAAGAGATTACTTAGCGCCGTAGGATTTTCCAATGGGTTGGCACTGTTGGCATTGGTAAAGCCACCGCCGTTGGTTCCCAAGTGCTCGATAGCTTCCCAACTGGCCATAGGACCTCGAGGCACGACTTGAGTGCTGCCCGTAATGGTATGGATGTGAAGATAGGCCCCCAACGTTTCCGGAACCCCTTGCCACACCATGAGGATGGCGAAAACCACGGAGAGTGGCAACAACACGCGGGTACACATGAGAACCAAGTCCACGAAAAAATTGCCCATCTTCTTCCCCGACAGGGCACGAATAAACGCAATCGCCATGGTCCCGCCAACGGCCGGGGTAACAAATTGCAGAAATTCCAAGTTGCCAAACTGCGAAAAGAGGGACATCGTATTTTCACCGCTGTATGCCTGCCAATTCGTATTCGTACCAAAACTGGTAGCGGTATTGAAGGCGAGCTGAGGATTGACGGCGGGCATGTGCTGGGGATTGAAGGGCAACTGCCCCTGCAGACGGAGGAGGACGTAGGAAAGCACAATCCAGGCAAAATTAGTCAGGATCAAGGCGACCCCGTATTGCCTGGCCGTCATCGACGCCGACGGGTCGATGCCAAACATACGAAAGACGCCATGCTCAAGGGGTCGCAAAGGTTTGTCTAAAAAGGTGGGTTCAAACGAAAACACGCTTGCTATATAGGTTCCGAGGGGTTTTAGCGTAACCAAAAAGACGCCCACAACCACCACCCACACCGCTACCGTCTGCAGCGACAAAAAATCATCTCCTCTGGATACCCGGATACGCTAGAATTTCTCAGGGCGAATAATGACGTACACCAAGTAAATGCTGACGGCCACCGCGAGGCAAAGCAATACCGCGCCTTCCACGACATGCCCCCCTATTGCGCCTAAAGGCGCGCCAAATAGTGCAGCAAGGCCAAGAGCATACTCATCAGAGCCACAATCAGCCCCAGCAGTTCGATGTCTAACATCGGCCTCAACCTCCATCAACAACGTAACCCTGACCTAGTATCGGCATTTATCCCCAAAAAAGTCTATGCGTTTTGTCGTATCCGGAAGATGGGGCGGTTTTTCGTGCCAACGGCCATTAGTCGCCAAAAGAATACTTGATTTCAGGCCCTGAAGGGACCCCTAAAACGTCGACGGATCCTGGGCCCTGTCGGGCATGAAAGAGCGGTCAGAGCCATGGCTCTGACCGCTCTTGGCGAAACCCCATATGGGCAGGGTTACAGCTTCTCAGGATAGAGAAGCGCATAGAAAAGATAAAACACCGACAAGAGGCCGACAATGCCTCCAATGACCATCTCGGTCACGACTCTCCACCCCTTCCCCTGGTTCGCATTTGCTGCCTTAAGAGGCGATCGCAGTAGCGTATATACGCTTCGCAGCCAAAGAAAAACAACACACAAACCCCCACGCCGGCAACGTCCAACATCACGATAACCCCCTTACCCGACGACGTCTAACTCCGATGGTGTATGAGATGTAGCAGCGCCAAGTTGATCTCCAAGACATTTACGTAAGAATTTCCGTACATGCCCAGAAAACGGCCAGCCGTGTGGGTAGCCACCAAATGCCGGACTGAAGACAGGGGCAGGCCATTTAGGCGGGCGACCCGCGGTGCTTGAAAGTAGGCCGCGGCGACACTGATGTCAGGGTCTAAGCCACTGTCCGAACTCTCGACCAGGTCGACTGGCACCTGGCTCGGTTTTACGCCGGGATTGGTCTTTAGGATATAAGCCATGTTGGCCTGGACTTCCTTCACCAATGCCGGATTGGTCGGCCCATAGTTGCTTGCCGTAGACGCGGCGGCATTATATCCTGCCGCCGACGGCCGGCTGTCAAAGAACTTCGGATTGGTAAAGGATTGCCCAATGAGCTTTGAGCCGATCACGCGCCCATGATAGTGGACTAGGCTACCACTAGCCTGATACGGAAAGAGTAGTTGGGATATCCCGGTCACCACCGCCGCGTACACGACGACGGTAAGGATGCCCAGCAACACCAACATCCGAATCGATGTCCACAGATGTTTGACCACTTTTGCTTCCCTCCTCGCCTCGTTTATGCGTGCAGCGACACTAGATGAAGGGCGGTCACCAGTAAATCGATGAGTTTAATGCCCACAAACGGCAGCACCAGCCCGCCTAAGCCATATACAAAGAGGTTATTGCGCAAAATGGTGGCTGCCCCGACCGGCTTGTAGCGCACCCCTCTAAGGGCCAGCGGAATCAAGAGCGGGATGATGATGGCGTTGAAGATTACGGCGGACAGCACTGCCGATTCGGGTGAGGTCAGGTGCATCACGTTTAGTGCCTGCAAGCCTGGAAACACCACCACGAACATGGCCGGGATGATGGCAAAATACTTGGCCACATCATTGGCCACCGAAAACGTCGTCATCGCTCCGCGGGTAATCAAGATTTGCTTGCCAATCTCAACGATGTCCAGAAGCTTGGTCGGATTCGAATCCAAGTCGACCATGTTTCCTGCTTCGCGAGCAGCCTGTGTGCCAGAGTTCATGGCCACCGCCACATCTGCCTGAGCCAATGCGGGTGCGTCGTTGGTGCCGTCTCCGACCATACCAACCAAATAACCCTCGGCCTGTTCCTTTTGGATGTAGCCGAGCTTGGTCTCGGGCGTTGCCTGCGCCAAAAACTCGTCGACGCCCACTTCTTTGGCAATGGTTTCCGCCGTAATGGGATTGTCTCCCGTAATCATCACGGTCCGAATGCCGGCCGCGCGTAGCGAACTCAAACGCTCGCTGATCCCCGGTTTGACCACATCTTTTAAGTAAATGACCCCGAGGGTCCGACGTCCTTCCGCTACTACTAAGGGAGTGCCCCCCAACTTGCCGATCCGAGTGACCACCTCGTTAAGCTGCTTAGTCGGCACGGTACCG
>JAKAAL010000719.1 GCA_021802375.1 Bacillota bacterium
TATTTGATCCATTGCACGCCTGCGGACCCGTTTTATAGCATGCATTTGACCTGGTTACTGTCACGCCAAAATGGCGGTCAAGTGATCAATCCTCAAGGCACCAAAGCACTTTTCGCCTCGGCACCCGTGAAACGGGTGGTGCAATTCTATGTCAACTGGATGAAGACGTTCAAAATTGTCAATACGGCAGACGCCCAATATCAAGAGGCTGACATGATCACAGCCTTTATGAACGGCAAGGCCGCTATGGTGCCCGTAGGCGGTCTGTATGATCTGCCTGAACTCAAAACCGCCCCCGCATTTCTCGCAAAAAAGGTCGGCGTTGCCCCCAATCCCGTGATTCCCTACGGCGATAAAACTACTCCGTCTAAAGGGATTCCCACCCAAAGTTTTGTGTCGGGCCAGGAACAGGTAATTTTTAAGTATGCGTCTTCGCCGCAACAGGTTTCCGCAGCCGTGCAATGGATCAAATACTACACCAGCGCACGCTCGCAAGTGCTCATGTGGAAAATGTATGGGGATCTTCCGGTGAACGCGGCCGCCTACAAGGCACCCGGGCTGCAGACGCCGTTGTGGAGGTCCTTTGAAAGCATCGAGCAACACGCTAGCCCCACCCCGAAAGTCGCTGGCTGGCTCGATTTGCCGACCGTCTACGACAAGAACCTGAGCACCGTCTTTGACAATGTGGCGTTGGGCCACTATCGCAAAGGGGAATTAACTCACGTCTTAACGTCCACCGACCAGCAGATTGATTCTACCCTACAAGGATTAAAAGCGCCCTAATAGGCCTTCAACCGATTGGCGCGATAGGAGGACGCAGTAGCCTTGGCTTTCGATAAGCGGATTGTCGCTCCAAAACAGCGAAAATGGGGGGTCCCCTGGTGGATGATGTTGCCCGGATTGGGGTTGCTTGTTCTGTTCATGTTATGGCCCATCCTGGTGAGTCTATATACCTCCTTTACGAACTTGAACGTGTTCTATCTCGCCAATTGGTTGTCCGCGCCGTTTATCGGGTTGGCAAACTATCTGGCCATGCTGACTACCACGAACCCAGTGGGATCCCAGTTTTGGCTTTCACTGGGTAACGCCTTGATATTTACGATTGCGGCGATTGTCGTTAGCGTACCCTTAGGAACGGTCGCCGCTTTAGCGGTGCACCGTTCTTTTCAGGGCCGTGCCTTGTTTCGGGTCCTCTTCATCGTGCCGTATGCCATTCCGGCCTTCGTGACCGGACTCTTGTGGCATTTAATGCTCCTCCAGGGGGTCGGCTTAGTGGATCACGTGCTGAGCTTCTTCAATGCCTCATTGGGGAATACCTTCTGGCTTATTGGCCCGAAATCTATGGTCTCGCTAATTGCCGTAAATATTTGGGGAACATGGCCCTTTATGTATTTGTTTGCCATTGGGGCGCTCCAAAGCGTGCCCGAAGAACTTTACGAAGCAGCCAAGATAGACGGCGCAGGTAGCTGGGATTTGTTTCGGAAAATCACAGTGCCTACCATTACTCGGCCGCTGTTGATCGCCATCGCCCTATCCTTCATCTACCATTTCAACAACTTCACGACGCCCTTCGTGCTATTCGGGACCACCCCGCCCCCTGCGGCCACCACTCTTCCGCTAAATATTTATCTCTTTGGGTTCTCCGACATGCAGTTTGGAGCGGCAACGGCCATGGCTATCGCGAGCATGGTGGTGCTCATCATTCCGGTCGTGGTCTACCTAAGAACCTTTAGGGTGGAGGAAGCCGCATGATCGACCAGAGGCGTTTGCCTTCCCCCCGTCGCGCTCTTCGCAGCGCAACGAAACGCAACACCATGGTGTGGGCGATTGTGAGCGGATTTCTGGCCCTACTGGTGTTGATTCCCATCGCGGAAATGATCGTGGTGTCCCTTGATCCGATGAGTGCTGTGGAGTCCGGCCAGATTATCCCCAAAGTCTTGGATTGGGGTAACTACCTGGCGGCTTGGTCGACGGTGCGGCTGTGGGCCTTCTTGTGGCACAGCATCGTTGTTTCGCTCTCTTCGGCCCTTCTGGCGCTGGTGCTTTCCATAATGATCGCGTTCGTCCTTGCGCGATTCAAGTTCAGACTACGATCGGCGCTGGCTCTATCGATTTTGGTCACCCAAATGATCCCCGCCGTGTCTTTGCTGCTGCCCATCTACATCTTATATGCCACCCTTCAGGCGAGCCTTGGAATTCCCATCATTGGGACGTTTTATGGCCTGATCGCGGTGGACACTGGAACGGCGCTTCCTCTGGCCACCTGGCTCTTGTTTAGTACCCTCGTGGGCATACCCAAAGAGTTAGACGAGGCGGCCATGATCGATGGGGCACACTCGTGGAAAATCCTGATAAAAATTGTGGTTCCGCTGGCCCTCCCAGGTCTCGTCGTCGCCGGGATTTTTAGTTTCTTAGCAGCGTGGAATGACATTCTATTTGCTAGCGTATTAACAGGCCACGCCACCAGGACCCTGGCGGTGGGCTTACAAGAATATTCGGCGGGAGGTTCGGGGGGTACTGGGTCGATTCTATGGAATCAATTAATGGCGGCTGCCGTAATCTCTGCTTTACCTGCGGTAGGCTTGTTTCTATTCGCCCAGCGCTATCTAATTAACGGACTGACCATGGGTGGCGTAAGAGGCTAACTGGAGGGGGAAGGGCGGATGGCGCAAGGAATCAACGCACGACAGGTTAAAAACCACAACGAAGCGGTGGTGTTGGACTTGGTTCGCAGACATCAGCCCATTAGCCGATATGAAATTGCAGAGCTCTCCGGGCTTACTCCCACCACCATCTCGAGTGTCATTGCTCGGCTCTTACCCTTAGGCATCGTAGCGGAAGGGCCGAGTAAGGCATCCCGTAGTCAGGATCATGCCGGTCGCCGGCGGATCCCCTTGTCTCTGGTCGCGTCGTCACGATTAGCGGGAGGAATTCTGGTCCACCGAACGGGTCTAGAGGGCGTGGTGGTCGATCTGGGAGGCACGATTCATGCAAAGGCCCGCGATCCCTGGCATCATCAGCTATTCGGGTATGCTATGCGGACGGTCGCTGACCGCATTAGAGCGATGCAAACCCAGCTGTCCGGCGAGTTGCCCACGTCCTTGAAGCGAAATCTCGTGGGTTACGGGGTGGGAGTGCCTAGTCGCACCCCGGAGGGATGGGCCTGGGACGGGGTCCGGAGCAGCATGACGGATTCCATCAACCACTTAATCGTGTGGAGCAACAACGCGGTAGCCAGCGCCTATGGAGAATGGTGGACGGGGTCCTTGCCCCAACGTCCTTCGATCCTCTATCTCTTCTTCGGAGGCGGAATTGGCGGCTGTTGGATTCAATCTGCGGGAACTCATGAGTTGCCCAAATTTCAAGCCGTGGAGGTGGGTCATTTGGGGATGGAGGTCAATGGCCCCCGATGCTACTGCGGGTCTTCCGGCTGTCTTGAACGCCTCATTGGACTGAGCCAAACGACGCTTGACGCCCGG
>JAKAAL010000720.1 GCA_021802375.1 Bacillota bacterium
GCAGAATGGAATCCGGTTGCGATAGCGAGGTTGCGGAGATCGTTCGAAGGACCATCCGAGTGGGGGCCGATTATTAAGGGAGGTTCGGTATGAAGCTGGGAGTAAGTACGTATAGTTTCGTGCGAGATTTGGTGTCAGGGAAACGCACGGTCGAAGAGGTAATACGATGGGTTGGGACACAGGGCGGAACCCATGTGGAAATCGTGCCATTTGGCTTTACCGTTCGAGACAATCCCGAACTCATTAGAGGAATTCGCCAAACCGCTGAAGATGCTGGCGTTGCGTGGTCTAATTACCTGATTTTATCCAGGCGGGCGTAAAACCTCGGCGTTCAGGCCGAGGATATCAGGCCGGGAGCCCGATAGGGCTCATCCTGTTGCATCCGATGGGCTCGATGCTCAGAGGATGCAAGGTCGTGCGGTGGAAGCCTCGGCCTTCAGGCCGGGGAGGATTCCACCTGATTTCACCTTGACGGATGAAGCTGAGTATCGGAAAGAGATTGACCGTGTGCTCCGCGAAGTGGATGTCGCGGTGGAACTAGGTGTGCCTCTAATGCGCCATGATGTGGCATGGAAGGCTCGCCAAGCGGGGGAAGAGGCCGGTCTTGCTGGCCGTCTCTGGTCGATGCAGGCGATATCCATCGAGCGATTTGAGGAAAGCCTTCCCCGGATGGCGGCTGGATGTGCTGAAATCGCGGATTATGCAAACCTCTTTGGAATTACCACGATGATCGAAAACTATCTCTACTTCGTTCAAGCTAGCGATCGCGTGCAGGTTAATTCAAGCCGTGGACCGACCGAACTTCCGGACGACGCTGCACATTGGCAACTTTCTTTATGTGGATGAATCTCCGTTGGTTGGGGTATCTAAAAATCTTCCCTATGCGAAGATGGTGCATTTGAAGGATTTTTATATTCGGCACGCGGATCCGGGGGAAGGATGGTTCCGGAGCGCCTACGGAACGTATTTGCGAGGCACCATTCTTGGGCATGGTGACATTAATGTGCGAGAAGTGCTTCAAATAATGAAGACTCAAGAGTATAAGGGCTACGTCTCGTTGGAATTTGAGGGAATGGAGGGTCCCGAACAGGGAGTGCGCATTGGCTTGGCCAACGCCAAACGGTTGTGGGACGAAATCTAGCCTTAGTGGGGCCGGGGTTGACTTGGGCGCACCTCAAAAGGCCGCAACCTCCGAGAAAGGGGCACGAGCCGAGCCCATGGATCCTTTCCCCAGAATGCTTGCCAATGCCCGGATCGGTACAGTGCGTGGAGAGTGGCGATCGATTGAACACCGAATACCACCTACCGCATCCCACTAAGTTTTTAATCATTCAACGGTATCAATGTCGTGCTTGTGGCGCGACCTATAGTGCTTTGCCGTATGACTTGCGGCCTTACAGTCGGGCCACGTGGGCGGTGACGCTGGCGGCAGGACTCTTATGGCGCGTAGAGCAAGGTTGGACGGTAGCTCACTGCCTCCAATGGCTGGACCGTCACGGATTTCTCTACCACCAACGGACACTAGAACGGTGGGCGGCGCGGTGGCAGACCGCCCTACCGATCATCGTGCAAGCGGCCATGCAATGGATTGTTCGGCACCATGGTACGCGGGCGGTGGCGGCATTCCCGGGTCACAGCGAGACCACGTGGCAGCATTGGCGTCGCCTCTGGCAGGACGTCTGCCAAGACCTCGGGATTTGCCGTGGTGGATGGTTAGGAACCAGTGTTCTGTGGGGCTGGCTATCGATCACCGTCTTTGCCGGGCTGTCGCCCGGCGTGGGGTGACGTAGGCTGGGGATGGAGGTGATCTCGGCATGCAATCGCCGATCAACAATCCACCCGAAGTGGTGGCGCAATTTCGTTACACTGTGATTGCTCCCTTAGTCGTGCGCAAACTCGCTTTTGGCGAACAACGCGCGGTCATTCAACAGCAAGCCAGCCAAGGCTGGGCGGGGCCCGATGGTCAATGCCGCCGGGTGCATCTGCGGACCATTTTACGCTGGGTAGCGGCCTATCGCGCCGGCGGGCTCGAGGCCCTAAAACCGGGGATTCGGACCGACCAACCGGGACGTCGGGTCGCCTTGACCGTCTTGGACCGCGCAGTTGCCCTGCGAGCAGAAGATCCTCATCGTAGCGCTTGACAGATTATTCAGATGCTCGAGTGGGCTCAGGAAATCGAGCCCGGCACGCTCAAACATCGCACCTTGACCTATCATTTTCGGAAAGTTGCAGCAGCCGCCTATGTGGCAGCCCCCCCCGGCGGATACGTTTCGGCGGCGCCAGGCGCCGCACTATAACGCGGAGTGGCAGGGCGATTCGCAAACCACCTTATCCTTGCCGGATCCCGAGCATCCGGAACGGCGAAAGAAAGTGTATCGGATTGCGTTTATTGATGATGCCACGCGCTACGTGGTCGGCAGCCGGTTTTTCTTTGATGAGAATCGGCCTCGATTGGAAGAAGTTCTGAAATGGGCGGTCATTCGGCATGGGATTCCTGAGATCGTGCATGTGGACCACGGGAGTATCTATGCCTCGGGTTATCTCACTCGGGTGTGTGCCGAACTGGGCACGGACCTGCGCCATAGCCGTCCCTACCGACCGTCCGGAAAAGGAAAAATAGAACGTGTGTTTAGGAGGGTCGACCAACAAATCACCCATGAACTGCAGCAACTGGTCGATGCGGGGACGTGTCAAACCTTAGAGGATTTGAACCAATACGGGGAGGCGTGGTTGGAGCAAGGGTATCACCAACAAGTCCACCGTTCGTTGGGCATCACGCCGCAAGCGGCGTGGGATCGGTCCCACGCGGACCACGGCGCGCCGCGGTCCCAACCGGTGAGCGAGATCCAACGAATTTTTCTCTGGCGTGAGCAGCGCAAGGTGGATAAAACCGGGGTGATTCAACTGGCCGGGAATCGCTACGAAGTGGATCTCGCCCTGATCGGCAAGTCTGTCGACTGCCGCTATGATCCCTTTACGCTGACACAGATTCACGTGAGTTTTGGCGGGCGAGACTACCCGGATGCGACGCCGCTGGTTCTCCGCCATCACCGCCATCGGGACGTGCCGGCCACGGATCATCCTCCCACGGCGCCCGCCACGGGACTCAACTTCGCCCAACTGGCGTCCGATCGGCAGAAGACCTCCCAGAACGCCCAACAGGCCGCCATTCGGTATGCTCAGCCGGTGTCCGCGCGCGCCCACACCGCAGAGGAGGGGTCCGCCGATGCCGAATAATCATTGGGGGTTTACCGCCGTGCCGTTTCAGAAGGACGTCACCGTGTCCGGGCTTTTTCTGAGCCCGCAATTAACCGAACTAGCCGCGCGCTTACAGGTTATGGTGGACCGTCGGCTCTTTGGGCGGTTCAACACCCTAATTCTAGACAATACGCGCACGACTAGACCCGGGGCCTCTCTGGGCACGATATCAAGGGCCAGGGCCAGAGGGTTGTGGCCTGGGCGTTTCAGCCTATCATGCC
>JAKAAL010000721.1 GCA_021802375.1 Bacillota bacterium
CCATGCGTGTTTACGGGAAAACCATGCCAGCGCCCGCTGCCTCGCGTGCTATTTGGACTACGAAGGTGCCCATCGGGATAACGGCGATTATTACCCCTTGGAATTATCCGTTTGCGATGATTTGTCGCAAAATGGCTCCGGCTTTGGCGGCGGGATGTACCGTGATCGTTAAGCCTGCTGAGCAAACCCCACTGATTGCAGCTCAATTGTTTGTCCTGTTACATGCCCTATCCCTACCGCCAGGCGTCGTCAACTTGATTACGGGAGAACCCGAGGTCATCGGCCGTGCTTTAGTCCAAGACAACCGTGTCCGAAAGGTGTCCTTTACCGGGTCGACCGCCGTGGGACGCCAAATTTTGCGCAATGCGGCGGACAATATTACCTCCGTGTCGTTAGAACTTGGGGGAAATGCCCCGTTGATTGTCTTTGACGACGCGGATGTGGAGGATGCCGTCACCGGGATTATGGCGTGTAAGTTTCGCAATGCGGGTCAGATTTGTGTCGCCACTAATCGCATTTATGTGCAACGGTCCATTGTCGAACAGTTGACCAATCGATTGGTGTCAGCGGTAACCGCGCTGAGAGTCGGAAACGGCTTGGAACCGGAAACTCAAGTCGGTCCCCTGATTAACCAAGAGGCGGTAGACAAAGTATCGCACCATCTCACGGATGCCGTACAAAAAGGCGCCACGGTGGTGGTGGGGGGATCGCCACGTTCAGGGGCGGGATACTTTTTCTGGCCGACAGTGGTCACCCATGTCGATGAAACGATGCGGTTGGCAAAGGAAGAGACTTTTGGTCCTATCGCTCCGCTGTTGGTTTTTGATACCGAGGACGACGTCTTCCGGAAAGCCAATGATACGCCGTATGGATTGAGCGCCTATGTGTATACCAGAGATTTGGGACGCGCTATGCGAGCTTCGCAATCGTTGGAGTTTGGTATGGTAGGCATTAACGATCCCGTGCCGTCTTTGGTTGAAGCACCGATTGGCGGGTGGAAGGCTAGCGGGTTAGGGCGGGAAGGCGGTCCGGAGGGTATTGAGGAATTTTTGGAAACGAAATATGTGTCGATGAGGTTTTAATTTTAAGCGGGTGTGTAAAGGAGGTGCGTCGATAGGCAGTCGCATTCTCACAACGAGAGTACCGGTTTATCGATACCACTTGTGTTGGGGCATTACCGCTGCGATAAACCCGTCAAAGATGGTGTTGAACCCTGTGGATACTAAAGGAAGCACCATGGTGTGAGACATCTTCAAGAGAGGAGAGTACCTGGTAACGTGAGGGGGTTTGCCCGTCTAGACATAGTAGCAAGGTTTCACGGGTCTCAGTGCGGCTGTGCTCAAGGTCATCCGCACAAAGGCCGAGCCCTCGCTGTGACGGGAAAGTTCCATCACACGTTGGACTCGAACGTGTTGCAATAAGAACCGGTGGTCCCTAGCAGGTTCTTAACCAGGCCGGAAGGTGATGGCCATTACGACATTGTTGTTAGATATTGGGGGCGTGATCTTTTTACCCAATCCTGCATTTTGGGAATGTCTCCGACGGCAGTGGGGAGCTCCAAACACCGTGGAGCAAATTTTTTATGGTCAGGATAGTCCTTGGGGTGCCTGTCGCACAGGATTAATCATGCGAGCAGAGTATACCGCAATGGTGGCTCGTCAACTGGGAATGGAGATCGCGGTTTTTAGCCGCCTGCGAATGCCATGTGAATCAACCTCTGGTGGCGTGGATGCGTGCGCAACGTGAGTCTGGGGTGCAGGTCATCGCAATAAGCAACGCTGATGACCAATTAGAAGACCCATTGGAGGAAGTCGGCGTGATGGATTTATTCCGGTGATTAACTCGGCGCGGGTGGGTTCGGCTAAACCGGATCCAAGAATCTACCAGGTCGCCTTGGAGACGGCAAAGGCATCGCCGGAATCGTGTTTGTTTGTCGACGACAGACCGTGTGACATGGTGCTCGCGGAAGAATTGGGAATACAGACATGGGTGTATGCGGGATGGCGGGACTGTTGGATTAAGGCCAATGACCTACGGATGCGAGAATGTCTTCCAAGGTGTGGCATGAAGATTGGGGCTTGTATCCATGGTATTCCGTGCAGACGACTACATGGTATTGGATCGGTGCTACCATGGTTGTCGCGACCCTCATTACAAGTGTCGGGAGGATTATCAATGTGCAGAACATAGAATGGGAGGCCTTGTGCAGATGGTGTCCGCGCTTGGACCATCCACAGGAAGTCAATTGGCAAACTTCTGGGCTCTGAAAAATGAGCAAAGCAGGTTAAGGGAGTTCCCAGGACGAATATTGAAGGCGCGCTCACCGTTATCTCCATAGTGTGTTGGCGGGTCGGCCATTTAGCAGCCTGGGACCCTATCCTGCCATCGCGCTGCCACTATGGTCTGAACCCATGGCTATTCGATTCGGAATCGCAACGCGTCGGTGGAATTTTGAAAGGGGTGGTGAGGTGTGGTAAGAATTGTTGCACATCGCGGGGGGCGTGCCCTTGCAATCGAAAACACGCTGACCGCTTTTCGGAACGCGGTTGTGCTCGGGGTCGACGCGGTGGAAGTGGATGTCTTGCCAAGCGCCGATGGCACACTGATGGCGTATCATGACGATTCTTTGAAGCGGCTGACGGGTGTGGATCGACCGGTTTGGGCATTACATGATGCGGAGTTGGCTACCGTGACGATTCGTCTTTCAGATGGCAGTTCGGGAGTTGGCGAGCCGATTCCGACTTTGGACGCGGTGGATCGCATCCTTGCGCCATCGATGGGGTTTGTGATCGATGTGAAGCATGATGACACGGAATTTCCAGCGTTATTTTCGGGATTGGTCGCGTTTAGTCGACGCGTAGGACCGGAACGGGTCAGCGTGTTGAGTGTGCATCATCAGTTCTTAGCAGCGTTAGCAGACGCCGTTCCCGGGATCCGGCCGCTCTTTAATTACCGGACTTCCGTGAGCGGCCAGGATCTCTATGCATTTAGCGGGAAAGCAGGATTAGCCGTCGGCATGGCAGGCTTAACGCCAGCCATGATGGTTGAAGCCCGGATGCGGGATTGGCCGATCTATTTATGGACCCCCAATACGGTGGGCGAATTGCGGGTGGCCTTGAGCATGGGGGTGGCTGCGGTCATTACGGATAATATAGGGGTGGCATGTGACTTGCGCCACCGTGACGTGCCATAGGCGAGAAAGAACAGGGATTCGTCGTGAGACGACTGGACGTTGAGGTTCGTGTGGCGTTGGTCAGGCCATTGTCGTGCGTTTGGTCGAAGAAGGTGCGAGCCTCGTGGTTAATGATGTACTGCCCGACGACCAACTGGCAACCGTTGTGCCGGCCTGTGACGTGATTGGCGGCCCGCCGCGAACTGTATGGGAGGATATCACTGAGGCGGCAACTCAAACCGCGATGCGCAGCCATATCGGTACTGTGGCGAATAATTCCTAGGTATGTAATCTGACTTATA
>JAKAAL010000722.1 GCA_021802375.1 Bacillota bacterium
ATCGATTATTTCACAGGTCCGTGCAGAGATCCAGGCCTGTATGCGAGAATTTGTTTTGCACATTCTCGAACGTGGTACCCAGAGGCACTTCCAAATTACGTTCTTCAGAGCTGTATCTGGGTTTAAATATTTGATTTCCATAAATAAATTGCGTATGTTTACTTTATGTCAGTGAATCCTGTTCGTGAATTTTTTTCCAAGTGAACCGCACATAAACGAAAGTTCATCCGATGAACCCGTGTTTAAAAAAGAGGAACGTATGCCAAGACCTTTACAGATTTGGGTAATGGAAGATTTCTCGGCTCATCCAGGGCTTATTGAGGATGTATTAACCGAAGGCTTTCGCGCCAAAGGCCACTCCTGTCCCTCGCTTGTCATTCGTATTCTGTCTTGGTCACGAGTCTGGTCGGCACTCATGACGGCCATGAATAGCACCGAGCGGCCCGATATCATCCAGATTGGCTCGACTTGGATTCGTCCTCTCATTCATTTAGGGCGATTGCTTCCCTGGTCTAAAGACGTCGAAGCTGATATTCAATGGCCGTTGGATCCCGTGGCGCGCACGCTTGGCGAAAGCGCTTGGGTTGAGGGATATCGCTACGGTGTGCCCTGGTTGGTGGATTTTCGGCTCCTCTATCAAAGGCTCTCGATGCGTGGGCAAGACGGGGCCACATCGGAAAGCTTCGTCGATTGGACACAACAGATGAGCGAACACCAACGGTGGTTGGTTCCTTCGGCTATGGAACCGAGTCTGGTGCAATTGCTCGCAATGTGGATATGGTCTTCTGGATGCGAACTCATTCCCAACGACGGCCATTTTCGTAAGGCGTGGGAACCCGCTCTCCACCGCTTGCATGAATTGGCCCTACGCCACGTTTTTGCCAATAACAGCAATGATATGGGAGCGGCCGAAGCGAGCGATCGGTTCTTTGGCGAAGACGGCTGGGCCAGCTATCTCATTACCCGGCCTTGGGTATTGCCCGTGCAAGGCACCTTACTAGCAACCCCCATTCCAGTCGCGATCGACGGTTCGCCCAATATCTTCGTGGGCGGCAGCTTTCTTGCCGTAATTGCGCAAGAGGACCTCCATCCGGCTGTGTTCCCTGCCATTTCCATCCTCTGTGCCAGAGGCACCCAAAGCGTATTGGCCGAAAGAACCGGATATTGGCCCGCTACCGCTGGGGTGAGTCTACCCACGCTCAGCGCCAAAATTCCCGCCCGAGTGCTTGATGCAATTGCTAAACGAGGCCGAGGACTTCCTAACGTACCCCATTGGCGCTATTTGGAGCGCCTTTTAGAGCGGTCTGGCAATGCGCTGTTAAATCTTGCTTTTACCGCCCAACCTTGGTCCGATTCGGTCGCCGTGATCGAACGTCTTGAGGACGAAGTTGCCGAGATCGAGGCGGTGACCAACTTATGACGCCCGGTCCGTTCGCCCAATGGCTATCGTGGGAACCCGGTCAGCCGCCGCCTCGCGATGTGTCGCCGCTGGCAGAAGCGTTATTGATAGAGCTTCACCCAGCGGATGCGGTGACTCTTTGGCTGGTGAACGAGGTCGGCAGCCATTTGGACCAGGGGCTTACGGCGCGCTCGGCGGGTCCTTCCTATGCCCATCGTGGCAAGATTTCGGTTGAGGCGCCATCCTCCGCTGTGGCAACCAGCATTTGGCAACGGTGCGCTTTCCGTCCACGGTCGATCCGACAACTGGAACAGTCAAAAATGTTATTGGCTCATCGTCTGCAAGTGGGGAACCAACTCTTAGGTATTGTCGCGGTCGAGGATCCTAATCATAGTTTGACATTGGCGCGACGCATGGCACGCGCTGTCACCTGGGCAGCGCCGGCGCTGCTCGCCTTCCGGCAATCTCGGCGTCGCGCGATTGAATACGGCTTTTGGCGAGCATCGGCCCAAATTGCCCACGCTTACGCACACAGCGAGAGCCTGGATGGTCCGGTTATGCTTCGCGCCATTGCTGCGGCCGTACGCAGTAGCCTTCAATTAGATCGTTGTCTGCTGCTCGAATCGTCTGTATCGGACCACCGTCTTACCGGACACTACGTGGCAGGAATTCGCCATCTTTGGCCGAGCACAGACAAAAAGCCCGTGGACAATTCCGGTTTCTTGGCGCGATTAGCTACCGAAGAATCGGGCCAGGCCGCGGAAGGCCTCGTGCTGTGGACGCCCTTGGCGGAAGACGATAAAAATCGGCTGACGTTATTAGCAGACAATCTTCTTTCCGAAGTGCCTTTGCCGCCTCTTGAACATGCTGGTTGGGCCGGGCTGGGACAAGCGGTCAGCGGATTCTGGCGCCTTTGGCGGGAATTTGAGGCTATGCGTTACCGCGCCGAACGCGACGAACTCACCGGATTATATAATCGCGCCGGTGGGCTTCCCCTGATTCGCGATTGGGTCGCCCGATCTGGCAACTGGTCCGTTCCGGTCGCGTTGCTGTTATTCGATGTCGATCATTTCAAAGGTCTGAACGACCGTTTTGGTCATGTTACAGGCGATAATGTGCTGCGGGCAATCGGACGCTGGCTGAACGAACAGTTGCGTCCGGAAGACGTTGCCTTGCGCTATGGCGGCGATGAGTTTCTGGTATTGCTTCCAGAAGTCTCGCCATTAATTCGTCCCCAAGCCGTCGACCGCATCTTAGAAGGTCTTAAGACCATCTACCCCGCGCCTGGCTCTCCTGCCATTACCGTCAGTATCGGAGCGGCCTTGGCGCCGCATCACGGTTTAGACCCGTTGGATCTCATAGAAGCTGCCGATCGAGCCTTGTATCGGGTCAAAGCCCAAGGGGGAAATGCTTGGGCTTTGGTCGACAGTCCGGTGTGACCGTGCCTTGGCAGAAGCCGCCCGCCCCATCGCCTAAACCACCACGTCCGACCGGAGCATTGGCCCTCCAGTCGGACGTAATCCGTGCTTTAGATTCGGACGGGTCTGGGCGATATCGGTTCATTCATCAACCCGATGCCGGACGTGCCGACGATTCCGGTCGCAATACCGCTAGGATCTTTCGCTTATACTCTGTAAACTCTGGGTCCATCACCATGTCCCAATAGCGAGGACGCGCTAGATTGATTTTCAGTTCCTTGGCAATGTGACCGGGCCGAGGGGTCATGACCAACACCCGATCGGCCAACAAGATAGCTTCTTCGACGTCGTGGGTGATAAACAAGACCGTGTGGTGAAGATCCGTCCAAAGAGCCAGCAAAAACCGCTGCATGTCACTTCGGGTCTGGGCGTCGAGCGCACCAAAGGGCTCGTCCATCAACAATATGGCAGGATCGGTGATGACCGCTCGAGCAATGGCGCACCGCTGCTGCATCCCCCCAGACAGTTGATAGGGGTAGTGTCGACTAAATTCCGTCAATCCCATCGTCTGCATCAACCCCTCCAGCCGCCCTCGGTCTAATTGGCTTTTTCCGTGGCCAATGGTTATCCCGAAGGCGACATTGTCTTCTATCGTTA
>JAKAAL010000723.1 GCA_021802375.1 Bacillota bacterium
CTTCGGATTAGGTGAGCAACATCACTTCGCGACCGGCGGAATGCTGGCCTGGAACGTCTCTTGATGACTAACCAGCTTGCGCCGGACTCCCTGATAGCGTTGGAGGGCCCAAATAGGCAAGGTCCCCCCTGGGCTCGAACGTTAATCCTCTCGGTTTGAAACTGCCCATCTTTAGTTTTGGGATCAATCCAGTCCAAGGGCCAGGCATGGTCTTGGGAGAATTTCGCGAGCATTCCCCATGACCGTATCGATGAGGTCGCGACACAAAATTTCCATATCCCGGCCAGCATTACCGATAGATCGGTAGACTCGTTTAATTGCATATTTGCGTGAGGTGGTCCGAGCCATCGCTAACCTACCGCCGATGGCCGCGACCCTAGCAATGAGGTACGCATCAACGCCCAGGTCCAGGCAACGAGCGTTTTCCGTTGGGATCATCGAAGTTTGCCGAACTTTTAAAATACGACACGAGAGACTCTAACGGAATCCTGGGAACCCTCCGGGGTAGTATGAAATGATATCGACCACTTCGTGAGGAAGAACCCAAAACTCCTTAGATGAACATTCAATCACTGTCTGTTCAGAACTGGCGATAATTCATCTTTAAATCACTTCAAACAACGGTTTAGACGGAAGGAACTCCATCGGCACCTCTGGGAACAGCGGCTGAAGCCAGTCAAGCAAGTACTTCATCCCCGCCTCCTCACTTTCCCTGTGACCGAGTATCATCATCGCCTTTGCCTGCCCCAGAGAAATAGCATCTCGCACGTATTCAGGCGTCTCCCATTCCGGTCCTTCGCCGGCAATGATGAGATCGAGTGCCTCGCTGCGCATAAAGGGAATGGCTAATCGCCCACCACCGCAATATCCCGGCAAGAGACCGATTCGCTGACAAGGCATGGTCCGATCGCCCACTATCCGAACAAAATTCACCTGAAGCTTGGTCTTGACGTATTGGGCCACTTCGCCCAAGGGCATGGTGGGAATGGTCAACACCGGCGTTTTTAGGTCCATCTTAATCTGGACTTTATTCGCATCGATATAAGCCGTCCACTCCAAATCGCGAATCAGACCGTCCACGATACCGTCCGGGGTTATCCGATGGATATGGTCATGCAGTCGAAACACGGCGATCTCAGACTGGGCGAGAAATGCCAACTTCGCTTGGTAGACCGCATCTCCCTCTAAAATGTCGATTTGATCGCGATGGCTGTAAAATGGCGACTCATGGGTAAGCACAAGATTTAATCCGCGCCGTTGAGCTCTTTTCAACACATCGTACGATGCCATAAATGTGCTACCAATTCCGTGCACCGGGGAGGTCGCGCCACCCATCTTCAGCCCATCGACGGTATCTTCGACGTAAACCTGTTCGGTGAGTCTAGTGATAACCTCTTCAATTGTTGGCACCTTGCTTCCCCCTAATTCCGTCCTGAGCCTCCGTGAGGACTAGCCGCCATGGCCCCACACCACAAGCCCTCTTCAGCGGTTCACACGGCTCGAGCGCAGTATATCACAGCCGAACCAGCGTGATTAGACCGCTGGAGCTTTGGTGCTCGTTCTCTGCGACGGTAAAAATTTGCGGGCGTTCATTGGGCGTTTGATTGGGGTGGTGCAGGGTCAGATACCGACGACCATCCAGTCCTTGGAAGATCATCCCGTGGCCGCCATCGTGTTCATAGAGCGCGTCAGGGAGGTGCTTCCATGGGCCATGTACATTGCCCGATACCGAAATCGCAGCCCCCAGCGCATACCGTTCTTCCCGGAAGCTCGACCACAACATCACCAACGCTCCACCCTGAGAAACATGGATGTAAGGGCCATCGGTGACGTAAGCTTCCCCTCTGGGGAAGCGCGTATTGGCTTTAGCCGTCGTCCACGGCCCATCCGATCCACGGAACAGCACTTCAGCCTTGCCATCCGCACGCTTGAGATCAGGAGCCAAGGGGATCAGACAAATCGTCCCATCTTGAATTTCAGTCCATTCGTGAGAGAACACCATCCATGCTACTCCGCTCGGGTCGACATACAGCGAACCATCCAAGCAGTCCCAATCACTGGGAGTCACGATGCCGTCGCTATGAGGCTGATACGGGCCGCGAATACTGTCTGCAACCAGTACCGCGGTCCCCCGCCGACCATTGCTCTTGACCTTGAAGGTAGCAAAGAGATAATATCGGTCGCGGTAGTGATAGACTTCTGGGGCCCAGAAATTTTCTTCGGACCAAAATGTGGACTCGGGCCGAAACGCGGGATAAGGGCCGTCCCATTGGCGCAAGTCTTGGCTGACGTAATAGTCAAAGCCCTGCCCCCTGCCCCAAATATTCGTATCCGTACTGCCGAACAGATAGTACTGGCCTTCCTCGGCCACGGGGACGACGAACGGATCGCGCAATTGAATCTGACGAGTGCTTAACCGCATCCTATCTCTCTTCTTTCTCTTCGGTCTTTAGCTGTAGCTCCCCCTTGGGTTCTACAGGGTCCTGCAATGACTGCTCCTTCGTTTCCCATTACAGCCAGCCATGCAGGTTCTCCCACGCCAACGCCCAACTTCCGTCGTGCGGAAAACCCGGAGAGCGCTGCCCTTTAGGGCCCCCAAGCCACCCTGCCGCCATCATCGCGACTGCCGCCAACAGGCCTCCATTCCCAGGAAGATAGACCAAAAGACCTTCGTCTTGGTAATTGTGACCGTTGATCAGATATTGATTTTTCTCGGTCTCCAGCATCAGCGCATCCACGGCCCATTCGCTTTCTCCAAGACGAGCCGCGGTCATCGCCATCATGGGAAAATCCCACCCCCAGACCGTATCCATCTGCCAATGCGGTGCAGTTTTCCACAGATCTGGCCACGGAGGACCCACTTCCAGTGACAACATTAAGCACTTTTCGGAGCCAGGTCATAAATTTGTTGGACGATATACATTCCCGGATAACATTCCAGGGCCCTATTTCCTTGTTAATCCAAACAGGAAGAATAAAGGCCAGTTCTGGAGTTCAAAAAACAAAATCGAGGTGTAAAGTATGAAAGAAGAAATAAAAGAAATAATAAAACAGGTATTAGAAAAAATAAGAAGAGCTAGTGATAAAGACAACGGAACGGAGGGTGCAGAGAATGGAAACTGAACAATTCGCTACTCTCAGGCACCAGCCAGTCCAATACAACTACGGTTCCGCCATGCCAATAAGCCAGTATGATCTGGATTACGGGTATGTATGTGCCAAGTGTAATTCTATATTTGAGTTTTACGCTGACTGTGAACACCATATCAAATCTATGCATGCTAATCATCTGTTCATTGCCATACGCACATATGACAGGGTAATCTACGAACAGGAACATGTCCTGGATAAATTCAGGCAGGAGAGGATGATATAATGCCATTCAAGGATCCTGAGAAAATGAAAATATATATGCGGGAAAGAAGAGCTAAGGAGAAAGCTTCAAAGCAGGTTAACAAAAATATTGTTAACCCA
>JAKAAL010000724.1 GCA_021802375.1 Bacillota bacterium
CAGCCAATCTGTCGAATGCATATCTTATTTTCCTCTCTTATTTTCTTTTGCTTTCTAGGAACACCTAGGTTTGACGATAAGACGTCGGCCTGATCGAGGTTTGAGCCAGGATTTTATGCAAGGTTATGGCGATTTTCCCCGAGATAGGTACCACAGTTCGACAGTTTAAGTGTCCCACTTACGAGGTTCTGCCTCACTCGCGCGCGGTTTTTCAAGGATTTTTCAAATTATGCTATGGGGAAGAAGGATTTGGCAATTTGCTGTCGAAAAATGATTATCAGGGTCGCGGCATTTTTTTCACCGTGATGCCTGTTGGGAGGGAACTTATGGCGCATCGATGGCAACGACTCACGTCAGCTGGCGCCATTGCCGCAACACTGGGATTAGCCCTTAGTGGATCGGCGGCTTTTGCTGCTGGTACGGGGTACGCTCCGGTAGGTGGTCCAGGCGTAGTCAACGTGCCCGGAGGATTTTCTTCGGTCGTGACTGCAATCGGAGTGGTTCCACACAAAGTGGTTACCGTTCATGTGAGTGTGGTGAATGTCTCGGTGAGCATTACGGTCTCTCCCGGGGCTTTCCTTCAACCTGCCACATTGGTGGTGACTGCTCCCCAACTACCCAGCGTTGCTCCCGGCGGTCAACCCGCTGGTCTCTTAAACTTCTATCCAGTGGCCGGACTGGGCTTGGGCTTTCAGCAAAGCGCCAGTCAGAGCGTGAAACCGCATGGGCCCATTTCCGTCAGCATCCGCAATCCCAATATTGGACCAGGCGATCAGGTCGTCGAGTATACCTCGGCGCATCGCTGGGTGGTTGAGCACCATATTTTACGGTTGCAACATGGGCTCATTACCTTTTTCTTTACGGGAGATCCGGCTGTGGCGGTGGTCGCGCCGGCTATGCAATACGGGTACCACACTTATGGTATCCGAGCCGCCGTGCAACAAAATGGGTCGGTCCTCTGGAAGAGCGAGAAGCCGGTTGGTCCCGTATTCTATCGGAATCTTGGGACGGATCCGAGCAACTCTAAGGACTGGCTGATCGCTGAGATGACGCACACCGTGTTCGGACGGCATAAGCCTACCCCGGTGCCTTGGACCATTTATCCGCAGCCCAAGGCGCGTGGCAAAGTAGGTCCGGTCCATCCGCTTCCGGCCAGTGCAAAGCTCTAGTTGACGATGTCTTCTAGCCTGCAACCGACCTGGGTGGTGATTCCCACCTACAACGAACGCGACACGCTGACGCGTCTGTTGCCCGATCTGCTGGATCGGGTGGAGTGCACGATTCTTGGCGTGGATGACGCGTCGGAAGATGGCACGGCGTCCCTGTGGGACGCCTGGCGCTCGCGGTGCCCGGATCGGGTAGAAGTGATTCACCGCTCAGGGAAGTTGGGGCTGGGAACGGCCTATTTGTCCGCCTTTGAATATTGTCTAGACCGCGGAGTGGCCGAATGGATCGTGCAGATGGATACCGATGGTTCGCATCGCGTGGAAGATCTGGTGCACATGTTGGCGGAGGCACCGTCGACCGATTTGGTGATTGGGTCGCGGTATGTTCCCGGAGCCTCGACACCCGGGTGGTCGTCCAGGCGGCGCGCTGTGTCCAAGGGCGGTTCGTGGTATAGCCGCCAAGTGCTAGGTTGTCCCGTCCGCGATCTCACGGGTGGATTTAAAGTGTGGAGAGCCAGTTTTCTTCGTCGAATGCCGTTGGATCAGATAACGGCCACCGGCTACGGCTTTCAAATTGCGATGAACGCCTGGGCGTGGACGGTTGGCGGACGAATTCAGGAAGTGCCCATTTGTTTTCCCGAACGGCAGGCAGGCACATCAAAGATGTCTTCGGGCATTGTGTGGGAAGCCGTGGGCTTGGTATGGCAAGTGCGAGCCCAGTGTCGTATGTGGCAACTGACCGAGCACCAAGATTCTGAGGACGAGGATACTGGACGCGCCTTACAGTAGGGAGCCTCTAGGTGGCCAAGAACCAATGTTTTACGAAACGGGGTCGAAGGATGAAAAAACGGTGGAGTCATCGGTGGGGCCGGATTGGACTCATTAGCGGCTTGACGTTGCTCTTAGCGGGTTGTGGCGTCGCGAGTGCTGCGCATCACCCGGCGACAAAAAAGCAGGCAGCGGTGACGGCAAAACCGCAAGCGATTTATGCCACTCCCAAGGACACGCTGGGAATTACCGCCCCGTTGCCTAATGGGCAACTATGGCTGGTTGCTGGCAATGCATCCAGCAAGGGGATTTACGTGTTGAACCTTCCCTCCAAAAAAATTGGCACGAGCACCTCGGTGAGCAACGCGGCGTCCGCGATTGCGGAAGCGTCGACCGGTGTGATTGGCCTGGGTATGGCCACCTCCACCAGCGGTGCCGTGGAATTCTTGAACGGTAGTACGGGTTCGCCGATTAACACCGTCGCCGTCAGCGGACCGGTGGAAAGCGTCGCGGCGGGGGACAACGGGGTTACCTTTTACGCGCTCAACGGCAATGCCACTGCCCGAGCGGTGGCCATCATTAACAGCCACACTGACAAGGTGACCCAGTCGGTGCCGGCTCCCAAAGATGGGGTCGCGGTCGTTTCCAGCCCTAATCAGCAAAGCCTCTATATTTTGGAGCCGAATGGCAATGTCGATGAGGTTGCGAGTCCTAGTGGTCAGCTGGAATCGCTCTTTACCGTAGGCCACTCAGGGTACGCCGAAACGCTCAGTCCCGGCGGCAATACGCTCTATGTGTTAAAAGGTCAGGGGTCTACCCGTAACGTGGCCGTGGTCGATGTCAACACGGAAAAGGTTACCGAAGTGTTGCCGGCGCCTAAAAACGCCAACAGTCTCAGCTTATCGCCTAACGGCAGCACCTTATACATCGGGGCGGGCTCCTCGACTTTTGGCAATGTCCAAGCCTACCGCTTTCATTAAATAGACGGTGACAGGTATCACGGAAAGGAGATCCCATGGCCAACGCGGTTCGCCTCCATCGTACCCCTTTACCCACACCTAAGCTCTCGCAGCGAGTTCCTAGAGAGACGGCGGCGTGGACCGTGGCGGGCATTGTGAGCCTGCTGTGGGGTCTTCGTCTATGGGGCTATGGCACCTTAGTGCCTGCCGTGGTCATTCCTGGTCTGGTCTTAAGCGCTTGGGGGCTCTTTCTCATGAGTGCGGCCTGGGTGCCTGGTGCCTTGCAGGGCAAGCGCGGGCGAATGATCTTCGTCGCGACCGTGGCACTGACCGTCGTGGCTTTGGCGCTCTGGAGCTACACGCAGGTCTTTACCGTCCCCGCTTACGGGACGGATGAGATGGCGTTTGACCAATATGCCGCCCAACTCGTGCTGCACGGAGTGGACCCCTTCTTGCGGTCGATGGGGCCGTCGTTCGCCAAATTTCAAGTCTCCCCGAACGGCTATACGTTTCAGCTCAACGGCACGCCTGTCACTGCACTCTCCTATCCAGCCCTGTCCTTTTTGCTCTATGTGCCCTT
>JAKAAL010000725.1 GCA_021802375.1 Bacillota bacterium
CCAATGAAAGCGGTCGGCAAAGGCTTGTCGGGACGGGCATAACGAAGGGCCCGATACCCTCCCTCAAACGTCG
Organism: Bacillota bacterium; assembly: GCA_021802375.1. Next base: position 74 of record JAKAAL010000725.1, read on the forward strand.
GCTCTGCCGGAAATAAAAAGTCCGGCGATACTTCCAGGCCTAAGCGCGAAAGCGCTTCCATAAAGGCGCGAAGTTTAATTTCTTGGGAATTACCTACAAAGCCGATCCGGCGGTGCCCAAAGGACTGTAGATATTGCACGGCTTCCGAGATGCCCGCTCGGCGATCAAACTGAATCGAGGGAATGCTCATCTTGTCGTCGGCGCCCAATACCAAGGCATGCGTACTCCAAGAACGCACCTCATCAAGCAGCAAGGGGTGCGTTCGAATGACCTCCCCCCAAAAAATCAAACCGTCCACGCGCAGTTGAGTCAAAAGTTCCGCTTCATCGGCTGAGATGGCCAAGATCATACGGTATTGGCGATCGCTTAGCGAGCGATGCAGATACTTCGCCAAGGTCGAAAAGGTGGGATTACTGACATCGGAAAGCACCAGGCCTATCAAGCGGGTCCGTCCAGAAACTAAATGGCGGGCCAGCAAGTTCCGTTGATATCCTTGACTTTTGGCAATCTCCAAAATTCGCTGCTTGGTTTCGGATTTGACCAAAGGACTATCATTGAGCGCCTTGGAGACGGTGCTGTAGCTCACCCCGGCTAACTCTGCGATATCCTTGATGGTCACCACCGCCTAAACCGCCCTTCCCTTCGCCCTCACAACCCGGTCACATCGGGGTTGATTATACTATAGAGAGCCGCTGTGTCGGCAGCTGCCACCGCCTGGACGGCCTCCAGCATCCATTCAGCCAGGCCAGGGAGGGCACTCAGATCCTCTCCCCATACCGCCGGACGCCCGAGCCAGGCTTGCACACTGGATAAAAGCCGATCGTCAGACCTGAGCCCCCTCCACGTTTTCCGAATCTGGACCAACCCTTGAGCGGGATCGTTCTCCTCGCCAACAACGGTCATCACTTGCTCCAGCATCCAGTGAGCAGCCATCACGCGGCCAAGCCTCTTGGGCAGCGTCCCGAACCGGGCCACGTACTGCCTGAGGCTGGGAAGAAGCCGGGCTCGTATTTTTGCCTGGTTGTTTAAACCGAGGTCGTGAATCTGATGGTGGAGAAAGGGGTTTCGGAATCGCTCAAACGTTGCCTGAGCGTAATCCAAAAGCACCCCGTGGGATAGCGGGTGGCGCCCGTCTACGCCTTCCTCCGCCAAGGCCAGCACGATCTCTTCTCTGACCAGCGCTTCAATAAAGGGGCCCAATTGGTGATGATCCATGGCCTCGGCCACGGTGTGGACCCCGCTTAGGCGAGCCAAGGGATAAAGCGCCGTATGCGCTCCGTTGAGAATGCCGACTTTGGTTCGTTGAAATGGGGTGATATCCTCTACTAGGCGCACCCCCCGCGGAAGACGGTGTTCAGGCCAAAGGCTCCTCAAACGAGCATCCGCCTCAATCGCCCAAAGGTAGAAGGGTTCGGCTTCAGTGTATAATGCGTCCTGGTAGCCAAGCTCGGCTGCCAGGACCTCAGGATCCACATTTTTAGGAAATCCAGTCACAATGCGGTCGACCAGCGTATTGCAAAAACTGTTGGAACGCTTCACCCACCCAACAAAGGGCATGGGCAACTTCCACTCCTGACTGTAACGCTCCACCAAAGTTCGCAACAAATCACCGTTTCGCTCGACCAGTTCCGTCGGCAAAATGGTCATGCCAGCCTCTTCCGAGCCTTTGAAATGTTGATAGCGGTGATATAAATAGGCGGTGACCTTGGCGGGGAACGTGGTGGGGCAAACCCCGGGTTGATACGGATCGGCCGCGTAGACCAGGCCGGCTTCGGTCGTGTTGGAAATCAACAGCTGAATCGCCGCGTCCTCCGCCAAAGCCAGCACCGCCGACCACTGGGCGACGGTGTCCAAGGCCCGACTGATCGTGGTCACTACTTCCCTACGGTCGATTAACTGGCCGTCGTCGAGGCCACGAAGGGCCACCGTAAAGAGACCATCTTGACCATTAAGCAGCTCGATGGTGCCCGCACCGCTAGGACGTGGGGCCAAGACGACGGCGCGACCTTGAAAGCTCCCCGCGTCATTCATCTGTTGAATAATCCAGTCGGCAAACCCGCGGAGAAAACGACCTTCACCCACCTGGACGATGCGCTCAGGTAATTCAAGCGACGCTTCTTGTGCCCCGCCGCGAAGCGTCTTTTGCGTCAATCGGCTGACCCGCTCAGTCGCCATGCCTGTCGCTCCTTACGCTCATCGCGACTCTAACCAGCGGTGCTCGGCCTCCGTCGCAGGCATCAAGCGACGCCCATGGGCACCCCCCATAAACCAGAGATAGTAGACCCGGTATCCGCCCGCGCTCACGATGGGGTGATACCCCCGGTGAATGCCAAAACTGTCACCATGGCGCACAATATGAGCCTCGTCGGTGTGGCGGTCGCTGGTATAAAGCAGTTGGATGGCAAAGCCGTTCTTTGGATCCAACTGATAAAAATAGACTTCTTCCATAGCCGTTTCCTGATCGCTGACTTGGTCGTGCTTGTGCGGCGGATAGCTTGACCAACCGCCAGCCTCGCCAAAGGTCTCGCCAATGACGATGCGATGGACACGGCCATCGCCGTTGTCCCCGATGATGTCGTGCACTTCCCGTTTCCAGGTCTCCTGTCCACGCCGATGCACCACGACTTCTTCGGGTCCGACCAAAAAGGCTCGGTGGCGCTCTTCCGCTTTAACCGCGGCCAGCGCTAGGCGCGTATCCTTGGTTAACCCTTCCACCTCAAAGGTAGAGTCGATGGGAACGTACACGGACGACGCCCTGCCCTCAAAAACGGACGCTCTTTGGCCCACCTTGTCCCACGTTTCACCCTCCACCGTGATCCGAGCGCTCCCTGCCAGAACGACGAGAGCCCGCTCAAAGCCTTCACTATTAGCCGAATATCCCTGCCCCGGATCAAGTTGTAAGAGGCCCAAGTGGCAAAACTCGAGTTCAGGACACGTCGTGGGGTCGATCACGGAATGATAGCCCGGAGTCGTCGGCGCTGGAAATACCTTTGCCATGATTTCACTCCTTAAATGATTTAGCGTTGCACTCCAAAGGGCAAACGTTGTTATTTTTTATGGTAGCATACGACCTCTGGTTGTCAATCCACCGATAACTCCATGCTGACACTTCCGTTCTGGTGGACATTACTAGGTGAGCCCGCAGGGATGACCAGGCTAATTTTAGGATTTCTTCGACCAATAGCCTAGCCAAAACTCGACTCGCCTTAACTCGGTCATTAAAATAATAGGGGATGGAGGTGCTTTGGTGGGATCATGCGACGCATTGGACAGAGAACCGCACCATACCCAAATCATTTCAACCGTTCTCTCGAGCGAGACCTTAGATCATGTGTTTCAACCCCTTCGGGAATTAGCCAGTGACCAGATCGTGGGATTCGAAAGTTTCGCTCGCTTT
>JAKAAL010000726.1 GCA_021802375.1 Bacillota bacterium
CGCAAACCGGCGAGAGTGGCCCCAGCTAGGGTGATCGCTCCCCCCACGACTTGGTTCGCCGAGATACTTTCGTGGAGCATGAGCAGTCCGAGAATGACCGTAAAGACGGGGAGTAGATTGATGAATGGTGCGGACCTTGCCGCACCGATGCGCGCCACCCCGGAGTTCCAGAGCCAGTAGGCGATGATAGAAGAAGCGGTGGCGACATAGATGAGAGCGATCCACACCGTCGGGGTAAAGCGGAGCGTAGCCCCTCGGAGGGAGATGACGCCGGCTATCAAGCTCGGTAATGTCCCCCACAGGGCAGCACCCGCCGTCATACTAAGCGCGTTCATACGGCTGCGAAAACGGCGCCCTAAGGCCGTGTAAGCGCCCCAAATGACGGCCGCACCGAGTAATTCCAATTCTCCCGTCACCGATTCGGCGCGATGGCCGGCGGACCCGCTCATTAAGAAGCCTACGCCCCCGACCGCCACGAGAACTCCTAGCCAGCCTTGGAGGGTAGGACGTTCCCCAGCCAGTACCACGCTAAACACGAGGATGGTGATGGGCATCAAGCCAGATATCATCCCACCTTGGGCCGCAGACACCCGGTGAAGACCTAAATAGGTCAACGACGAGAAGAGAAACATGCCTAAAAAGCCTAAGGTGGCCAACAGGGGGGCTTCACGCCAGAGGGGGATCTTGATCCCCCGGGCGCGAACGATGACAATCCATAGCGGTACCGCGATCGTCCAGCGCAGACCATTGAGAAAGAGGGCCGGCATCGCCCCAGCGAGATAACGGCCTGCAATGTAGTTACCACTCCAGAGTAGGGCCGCGAGGACGAGATATCCCATGGCTCCTAATTGATATTTAGGCGAACCGTGCATGTCATGGCCTCCTATTTGGCGGTGTCATGATCGTCGATCATAACTATTGAGATCCCATACAGCGCATTATAGAAGGTACCATCATGGCTAGCTAGAAGGCACATTGCGGTGCTATAGTATCTAAAATGATACCAAGGAGAATCTCCTATGCAATCGCGTGAATACCGCTGTTCGTATGGTTGTCCAGTCGAAGCCACCGTCGATGTGATGGGTGGGAAATGGAAGGGAATCCTGTTATTTGAGCTGTTGGAGAGTCCGAAGCGTTTTGGGGAGCTTAGGCGACTTGTGCCGGCGGTCACTCAACGGATGCTCACACACCAGTTACGCGAATTGGAACACGATGGGTTAGTCAACCGCGAAGTATTCCCCCAGGTACCGCCCAAAGTCGAATATTCCTTAACCCCGTTTGGGCGAACCTTAGAGCCCATCCTATTACTCATGCGGGATTGGGGCTATCGGTATGCGGAAACCGTGGCACAGCACCGGGAGGGGTCAGACCAGTAAATAAATTCCGCTTCGGGTTTACTGTGCAACTGGCCTACTTGCCGCGCATTTTGATGACGGTCGAGTTTGACTTGTCTAACTCGACCGTAGAAGATCCAACCAAATCGGCCGCAATCACATGAAGAATCCGGACAAATGAATAGGGAGGTCACAGCCCCATGAACGCAATTGAAGCGTCCTATGTAGAGGCATTGAGCCGCTCAACCACGGTGGATCAAATACTGGAGCTCTTTCAATCTTATACCACACCGCATGCTGGAACCCTTCCGGCTTCCCTTAAGCGGCGTACAATTCGTGTCCTGAAGTCCAGTTTCGGGACACAGCAAGACCAGTTATGGGATACCGCACTCCGTTTGGTGGCATCAGGCGATCCGACAGGCGAAGAGGTAGGTGCCGTGCTACTCGCTGACTTATATCGCCATGATCCCCCCATCGTCACAAGAGAACTCAAGCGCCTAGCCGATAGTCCCCATTGGGAAGTGCGCGAGTGGGTTGCCAGTGCCCTGGGGGAAATCGTTCGCCTTCACTTTGACAGTGTTCACCCGACAATCCGTGAATGGGTCACCGATGAATCCGAAAATGTGCGGAGGGCCGTAGTACTAGCGGCCATGTACGCCAGCCAGGTCGACAGTCCGATGGTTATCAACACCCTCTTAGATCTCGTCACGCCATTATTATGGGACCACTCCCGATACGTGCGGGATAACCTCGGCCCCTTTGCACTAGGAGATGGATTCGCGCGTCGTTGCCCGGATGCGCTGCTCGCCCGGATGGCACGGTGGATCGACGAGGACGATATGCACGTCCGATGGAATCTTGTGATGATTTTCTCGACTAAAGCCGGCGCTGGTTTGGCAGACAAAGCACAGCCGATCCTCAAAGTCCTGGCACAGGATACCCGACCCGAGGTCCAGAGAGCGTGGAAAAAAGCCCAGAAAAACCTTCAGCGCCGGATCGACGGTTGGAGTCTGACCCAAAGTCCCGGGTAGCTTCGGTCGTTCTCGGATAGGATACTTCCCGGCAAAGGTTAGCGTATACTGGCACTCATGGAGGTGGATTTCGGTAATGCATCGTGTATATTGGTCCTCTGTCATATTGCCCAATCAAGGGCCCATCTGTCTGGCTGCCACGGAGTCGGGTCTTTGTTATCTAGGCTTACCCCATGATCCGCCCCATGCATTGATCACGTGGGTCAGTGACCATCTCCCTGGACATGCCTTAGTTGAAGACTTGACGCCTTTGGCTCCCTACATCGCAGAACTTGATGAATACTTCGCCGGAGTCCGCCGGATATTTACTTGCCCCTTGGATCTACGTGGCACAGTCTTTCAGGTGGCGGTGTGGCATGCATTATTACGCATTCCCTACGGGGAAACGCGCAGTTACCAAGACATTGCGGTAGAGGTGGGTCGCCCTCAGGCCGTCCGGGCCGTAGGAGGTGCCAACGGTGCCAATCCCGTACCCATAATCGTCCCGTGCCATCGCGTGATTGGCAAGAATGGGACCTTAACCGGGTATAGCGGAGGTCTTGACGTCAAGACGGCTCTGCTACAGGTCGAAGGAGCCCTCTTGGTCTAACGCTTAACTAAGTTCTTCCACGGCCTGATGAGCCCGGCGGATACAATCGGGAATGCCCACCCCGTTGATATAGGCGCCCGCTAAAGAAACGCGCGGCCATTCTTGCCGCATCTGAGTTAAAGCAGCCTCTATTTTTCGCACGTGCCCCACCTGGTACTGTGGAATCGCATAGGGGTGGCGAAACACCTTCTGATAGCGTGGTTCTCCCACACCAGGGAAAATTGTGGACATTTCTTGGCGGTAGAGGCTGACCAATTCCTGGTCCGATAGTCGCAGGATATCTTAACCGGCACGCCCATAAAAGGCTCGAATCACCTGGCCCTCGGGAACCCCGGGGTAATGCCATTTTGACGTAACATAGGTCCCAGCTGTCATCTGAATACCGGGTTGCCGAGGCACCAAGAACCCCGTTTTGTGATCCGGAACGTCGATGGTGTCGGGCGCATAGATGGCCCCAATCACCGCCAAATTGGGATACGCGATCTCTTCTAAGACGTGAGCAACCATGGGGCTGGT
>JAKAAL010000727.1 GCA_021802375.1 Bacillota bacterium
CACAGAAAGTCTGCCGACCGATAAGGAGGAGCTCCATGGTCATGGTTCCTCAACCACGGCCGCAATCTCTGTCTGTTGGCCCATCAAGACCGGCAGGGATGGGGAGATGAGGCATGAGGCGCGCCATCGTTCAGCCAATATCATTTTGGTCAATTCCGTGACAAGTCGATATAATGGGGAGGACGGGAGGCGATGAGATGGAATGGGATCAATTGACCATCGAGGCTCAAAACCATCACGTACCAACGCTTTGGCTATTTCGAGAGCGATTTCAACAAGCTGTATTATACGGCATGGCTGAACAGAATGCCTTTTCTCATCTTGTGTTTCAAGGCGGAACTGCCTTGCGCTTATGCTATCAGAATCCACGGTTTTCGGAGGATTTGGACTTTGTTAGGCGTCAACCACATGGGCGATTGGATTACAGTGTTGTCACATGGGACGCGCTAGTTGAGCACTTGCAGAATATTTTTCCATGGGTACGCGATTTGACAACGAAAATCCAAAAATCCACTCCAACTTTGTCTCGTGCGATTCTTTCTGGACGGTTGCCCGATACGACTTCATTTCGTGTCCATTTGGAATTGGCAAACGTCCCAGCCTACGATGTTGCCAAGGATCTTTTTCCTTGGCAGTCGAAAGTCCCCAAGAGATTTTTGCCGACAAGGTGGTAGCTTTAGGATTACGCCCTTACATTAAAGGCCGGGACGTGTGGGATATTGCTTTCTTGCAATCTCGTAAAATCCTACTACCAATCGAACTGATCCCTCGCAAGTTGCAGGATTATGGCGCTGGTGCCGCGACATTTCGAACCAATCTAGAAGAACGAGCGGCCTTACTACAAAGCATTGAGACGCAATTGCAACTTCGCGATGAATTAATGCGGTTTGTGCGACCCGATCAAGTTTCATCCACAGATGCGGAAAATGCTTGGGTTGGAATGGCGCAAAGTAGTGCACGATTACTCAATTCGATTCGAATAAGTTCTACGTTACCACGACCCGGAGGACCGTTTCTATGAATACGACAAAACAGCTAGAAGACTGGATCCGCACCTTTGCGCCGCGCTCGCCCCTGGTTTCTCTTCAGGCTGCCCAACGCGGATTGGGATGGTCGTCTGAAACCCTGAACCAAGCACTGACCGCATTATCTGAAACGGTGCCGTTCTATGCGGACCATCGGCAGTGGGTGAATCCGTGGGCTCCCGTTGGCCCCGAAGAACTAGTCACTCATTTATACCCGTACGGCTATTTATCGGGAGAATGGGCCTTGTCGTGGCATGGGTGTCTATCTCAACAACCCACGCGTCTGATGATTGTCGATAACCTTCACCCACACCTGTCGCCCCGCGCTTTAACCCCACAATGGTCGTTCGAGTGTATTCCCACTTTATTTAATGATGAGCCCCCTTCCTTGATCGCACGGACTCCGTTGTTGCCGATTGCCACTGGGGCGCAGGCCCTACTCGACTGGGCAGAATATCGCTGGCAACGGCACCAAGGCACTCGGTCACAATTGGCCAATTTTCTTGATGATTGCGACCGGGACGTGGTGGAAGAGGAGTTAGTCGCCGTGGCCCAAGTGAGTGTCGATGTTCGAAAACGACGATTAGCGGGCATTCTGCTGAATGAGTGGCCTGGTGACTCCCGATGGCCGCAATAACTCCACGTTAACCGGCGACCGTGTGTACTCTGGTCTTATCTTAGCACCCTAGTGGCGGCTCTCGGCCATGGTAGTTTCCTTTGATTCCTTCACAGTCCTTCACGGCGGCCCCGTCCGGCGAGATGCAGGGCCTAGGAGGGTGTATCCGTTCCGCGCCACCATCTCAAGCCTAGGTCGGTCCCCCGTTGTTGGGCGAGTTTCACCGATAAGTCCAGTGGGCTTGGCCTCGCGCCTACCTCAAAAGTGTGGTCCCGTGGATCCGGCGCGACAACGGCACCAATTGGGACCAGGGGTCTCGATCGAAGAGGTCGTGCCACTAGCATGAGCGATGAATCGCGCAGAAGGTGGCAAAGGCCTTGGCCCCGGCTTCCGTCCAGCGCATACCACTCCCGTTTTCGCGTTGCTTAGGCACCGACTTACACGCACTCTCCATGATGCCCGAACCGATGGGACATCCTCGGGCCCGATAGCGCGGATAATCCATATCACCCCGAGTTCAAGGTGTCCACGGAATAGACTAACATACACGGGCGGCTTCGGTTCGAAACGCGTAGAGACCCCGACTTTGGCTTCGTGCCATCCCCATCGCCATCCCGGGTGCGTTAGGTATACACCTCGCTTCATCTAACGCCACTAAGGGCGTATCGGGGCCCGGTACCGCTAATCCCGGGGTCACCGTGTTCCGTCGCCTGTATCGCCTGATGTTCGTGCTCTTCGGCCCCCGATCCGATTTCCTCGGCGACCCGTCGCACCATTTCGCAATCCCATTATGGCATTATAGCGCTTCTTTTCCAGCGGTAGCAGAACTGTCTAATGACGGCGGACGCATTACCATGGGTTGAGATCGATAAATCATGGATTCCGCTGGGCATGGAACCACCCAAGAGATCTGCCCCCATCGATTAACAACACAGCGAGCCTGGCGATGACTGCCTTTTGTTTTCGACTCCATGTGCTGGTGATAGGCGAGCTACCGGCTGTCGTTGGCGTGGACCGCTCCACCATGCACCTTATGCGCCGGCCCAGGTGTTTCCATGTAGGCGATATCCTTACAGATGAGCAATCTTTGTTGAAGGGTGAGTGGTTGGGTCCGTTCTTTAATGAAAAGATGCAACGCCTACCGACAGCCAATGAGCCCATGGCGCGAAGACAAGGCAGGATTGCCGGGCGGCCCGACCTCCAACCTGTCGGAACCCGCAATCCGGGAGAGAATCGCCGAGTGCAACGCCGCACAGCTCCGTCCGATCACACCCGGCTCCCCAGCGGGGGACCTAAACCCGCGGTGGCCCAAGGTCCAGCAATCGGATTGAGAACCCTGATCCCCTACAACGCGGGGAAACCAGGGAAGTGCGGACATATGGGTTCACCATGCTGAGCCTTATGACGAGCTAGTAGACTCCCCACAACCACAATGCCAGCCGTCTACGTCATAATAGAGGTTGCTGGTGACCGTATTAAAACACCGTCGGCAGACCACGGGAGCCCCGGCGCGCTCGTCCAGCCCGATTTAGGGTCCTAAGAGATAATCACTCGAAGCTTACGCTTAGGGCCCCTCTCATAAAATTCCCGCCGAGGCCCGCACCCATGCGCATCGACGCTGTCATACACATGGACGCGAGCCTCGCGGGCTCACCGAGACTCCATCGCGATCCCAAGCCCTCCGTGTTTCATCGCGATTCCGATAAAAGCCATTCCTTCCAGTTAACATCGCTCGGACCGATGGCACGACTTCTTCCTTCAGGACCCCTGGTCCCAATTGGTGCCGTTGTCGCGACGGTGTTTTAATACGGTCACC
>JAKAAL010000728.1 GCA_021802375.1 Bacillota bacterium
GCACCACCCGTTTCACGGGTGCCGAGGCGAAAAGTGCTTTGGTGCCTTGAGGATTGATCACTTGACCGCCATTTTGGCGTGACAGTAACCAGGTCAAATGCATGCTATAAAACGGGTCCGCAGGCGCGATGGCCGCTCCCCAAACTCCCTTTTTGGGGTGGGTCAGGACACGGGCATCCTTGATGAATTGCGCCCAGGTTTTGGGAGGACGAGTGATGTTAGCCACCTTGAACATGGCCTTGTTGTACCAAAGGACAAACGGCGATGCGCTATCGGGAATACCGATGGGAAGATGGCCCGGTATACCATCCATCTTGGTAGCGGCCGGAACAAGGTCGCGCACCTTAACGGCCTGTAGCATGGCCCGGGTCCACGGTACGAAGGCACCTGAAGCGGTTAAGGTGGGAATGAAGGTGGTTCCAATCTCGAAGACGTTCGGCCCTCGATGGCTGGCAATCATGGTGTCGATCTTCGTAGATGTTGCCGAGGAAGGATAGGTGGAAATGGAGACCCGAATGTTGGGATGAATTTTCTCAAAGCCAGCGACGATTTTGTGTAAAAAATTCAAGGTGGTGGCAGGGGGCGTTCCTTGTTCCATGAGAATGGACAAATTAACGACTTTCGAATGAACGCTGACATTGCGAAATCCCACAAGCGAGACCAGAGGCAAAGCTGCGACGGCCGCGATAGCGAATTTCCTCGAACGATTAAGTTTCATAGGGCCTCCTTTGGAAGTTACAGTAAATAGCAGGGTAGTGCCAATTAATTATTTCTTTTTATTTAATATCGTGCAATTCGAGATAGGGGTCCAGGTCTCTGGAGAAAAATGATAGACCAAGGTGAACGGGTTCATTCGCCTTTAATCGAGGGAAATAGCGTTTTTGCGATTTTTATCTGCATCTTTGATTAACATTCTTCAACAGATAACTTTGAACCGCAGCCCAGATTGAGGACGGTTTGATAAAATGAGGGTCAATCTACCGCCCAGCTCTGTTGACGCTTAGTCCTGAACCTCACGGTGCAGAGCCCAACACTCGATTCTCCGCGCAGGGCTAGTCCTTACGGATCCGGAATTTCACCGCCGCTAAACGGTCAGCTGTCTTGGCGCACCGAAATTCAAGAGACTCAATTGATATGCCAGATCCGATTAAAATTCCGTAGGAGGCTAGGAAAACCGCAAGTCGCTTTGCCGATTTCGGACGCACGGCTTATCCTATCGACCCATCGAAGAAGATTGATACACACCTCAAGAAGAAAACCCACGTGTTATGGGTTATCCTTTCGTCTCCGCAGGACTCGGCCCATACAATGTGCATCGCACCCAGTGGCCTCCATCCACGGCTATGTCGCTGACGGGAGCGCGGCAACGTTCGTTGCGATACTGACAACGGTGTGCAAACGGGCACCACCCTGGCCGACTCTCCGCCAGCCCTTCGGTGACGGATGCCGACAACGTCCGTGATGGATCTGGCGTAGCTGCCACTAATGCCTGCGTGTACGGATGAAGCGGTCTGGAAATCACTTCGTCCATCGGCCCCTTTTCCACCACCGACCCCTGATACATCACCATCACCTGGTCTGCTAAATATCTTGCCGCAGCCAGGTTGTGGGTAATGAAGAGCAGGGCCATACCCTGATCGCGCAAATCCCACAAAAGATTTAAGATCCCGAGGCCGACCGAAACATCCAGCATCGACGTGGGCTCATCGGCTACCAAAAACGTGGGCCTCAAGATGAGCGCTCGGGCAATATTGGCGCGTTGACGCTGACCTCCAGATAGTTGTGCCACCCGTTTGTCAAAAAACGTATCCGCAGGAACCAAGCCCACCTGTTCCAGCGCCTGTCGCATCCGATCCTTAGCCATCACCGCGGATAGGTGTTCCTTAACCTCAAGCGGACGTTGAATGTTATACCCGATGGAGTGATGCGGGTTCAAACTGGAAAACGGATCCTGAAAGATCATTTGAATCCATGCGGGAACGGCGCGATGGTCCCTAAGGCGCACCTGATCCAGCGTAATGTTCCCAAAAGTAGGCTGTTCCAGTCGCGTCGCCAATCGGGCCACCGTACTTTTCCCGCTTCCCGATTCGCCCACCAGCGCCACACTGTCGCCATCGTGTAGACTAAAGGACACATTATCTACCGCCTTGGTAGCGCGCCCATCACGGCCTGGGAAGGTTTTTACCACGGAATCGAAGCGCAACTCACTCGTGTTCCCCACCCCCTTTTGGGAAGAGCCAACAGGCTATCTCCATGGACCCGGAACGGTCAAAGAGGGGGCGTTGCCTTCGGCAACGCTCCATGACTTGCGGGCAGCGATCGGAAAAGCCGCAACCGACCGGGGGGGTCGCGCAAATCGGGAGGAGACCCTTTAATCTGAGGGAGGCGCTGCTTGGGACCCGATAGGGGCGGAAAGGCGGACAACAGTGCTCGAGTATAAGGGTGCCGTGGTGCTTTCCACATCTCTTGCACTTCACCCGTTTCCACTAGTCGTCCGCCATACATAACGGCAATGCGTTCCGCCGTCTGGATGAGCAAGGGCAGATCGTGCGTAATGAAAACGACCGCAAAGCCAAACTGCTCTCGCAGGGTTTGAATCTCGGCTAAAATGCTGGCCTGGACCACCACATCCAGAGCCGTTGTCGGCTCATCCAACACCAACAGTTGCGGATTGAGGGCAAGAGCCATGGCAATGACGGCACGTTGGCGCATGCCGCCAGATAATTCGTGAGGGTAGCTTGCCACATGTTTCCCGGAAATCCCTACACGTTCTAGCAACTGACGAACGCGTCCACGGGCCTCGGTCATAGAAACCCGCTCGTGTGCCAAAATTGCATCGATGATCTGATCTCCCACGCGTAAGACCGGACTAAGGTTATTCATTGCACTTTGCGGCACGATGGCCACTTCTTTCCACCGCAATTGACGCAGATGTGACTCGCTAAGATGTACTAAATTCGTGTCCCCCAGCCACACGTCTCCCTGAATGACCTTTGCCGATGGACTCAAGAGGCCACAGACGGCATGCGCTAGGGTGGACTTCCCACAACCGGATTCTCCGGCTATGCCCAAAATCTCCCCGGGGTAGACTTCAAACGACACCTCGCGAACTGCTGCCACCACTCCAGAGGGAGTTTCGTAATTCACTGAAAGATTCTTGACGCGCAAGGCCGGCATGTGCACGTCTTTGCGGGTGGTTGCCAAGGCCATAAAGTCTATCCCTCCTCCGACGTCGTAAACCGTTCAAGCACGTCATTGCCTAGCAGTACAAATCCATAGGCAAACAGCGCGATGCAAAGTCCGGGAGGCACAATCCACCACCACGCTCCCTGTAAGATGGCGTCATCGGTAAAGGCCAGCGACAGCATGGATCCCCAGCTTATGACATTCGGATTGCCGATTCCTAAGAAGTTCAATGACGCCTGAACCAATATCGCCGCGGTAATCACCATCACG
>JAKAAL010000729.1 GCA_021802375.1 Bacillota bacterium
CGTATCGACCATGCCGGTTTCGATCAGGGAAAGGGCATTCTCGGATTGATGGTCGTTGATAGAGATGCCAAATGCTCCAATTTTTCCTTCTTGTTTGAGAGCTTGAATCACCTCGAGCCAATCGCCGTGACCCACCCACTGATCAGACCAGACATGAAATTGCTGAACGTCAATGCGCTCTAGGCCAAGGTGTCTTAGACTTTGTTCGGTGCTTTGGCGAACATGGCTGCCAGGGAATGCCTCTTCGACCGCAATGTCACGGGGAGCTGGCCAAATCCCATTTTTAGGGGGAATTTTGGTGGCCACATAGACCGGTTCGGAACGGGCGCGCACGACCTGGCCGACTAACTGCTCGCTGTGGCCATCACCATAGGCGAGCGCGGTGTCGATGAAATTAACCCCCAACTCGATGGCTCGGTGTAAAGCTTTAGTCGACTGATCATCGTCGGCGCCAATCCATCCACTTTGTCCGATTCCCCAAGCGCCGTAACCAACTTCGGAGATTTTGAGGCCTGTCTTACCTAACGTCCGATAGTGCATATGCGATGGACCTCCATTTTTCCAGGGGTTGAGGCGGGGCCAGGGGAAAGCGTTCTTGGTGAATAGCTATTCCCGCACGGAGTCTGCTACATCGATTTGCATGACCCGCCCCCGTGGAGCAGGTAAATCATCAGGTTAGCGACTAAAAGGGAAACCGTCTCCCACCTTTTGTCGGCAATCTGCCCACCTAGTTCGGCGGTTTAAGTCGCGATGAACATGACAGATCGTTGGCAGGAATACCCCGATTGCGCTTTTGGTTCAAATCCTGTGTTAAAGCGGCTAGGTGAATCTCGTGTGTCACCGTGAGACCCGCCTTCCGGGCAGAGTAGCCAACCACTCTTGCCTAGTATAAACAATCACGCCACGATGACCAAGTTCTTCCTGGAGATTAGGCAATATTTTGTGTCACAAGCCCTGATTTTCTGGATAAGATTGCCACTCGAGGGTTTTTGGAGGCCAAGCCGGGGTCACGCCTAAAAGAGAGGTTAAGCTCGACTACCGTCCCATGAACAGAATTCTCCGCCAATATACGCAGATTTTTGCAGGAAAAAAGGGGAAAGCTCTAGAATGGCTCAGATGTTTTTCTTGTCTTTTTCTTCTTTGTCAGTTTGTGAGAGGGGGAGTGGGACGTGACCAACGCCGAATGGAACATGGAGAGCTTAGGGGAAGCTAAGTGGTCCCATAAGACCACGTGGATGTTTATATCCTTTGCGCTCGGACTAGCGCTGGAATCCTACGTGTTTTCGTTGGCTTCGATCGCCGTGGGGTGGGTGAGCATGCCTAAATCATTAGGAGAATTGCTGCTAGCCTGGGCTCCTATTTGGCTCATCATTGGAATCATCTTATCGGGTCCATTTTCCGACAAATACGGTCGGAAGGTGACATTATACGCCACCTTAGTCTTGTACGCGGTGGGTGGTATTGTTTTGTTTTTTGGTTCGACCTATCCGATAATCCTTATATCCCTTGCTCTGATGTTGATTGCGGGCGGAGGTGAGATGAACTCCATTATGGTAGCAAGCCACGAACTCATGCCCCGCAAGCATCGGGGTAAAGCGACCATGATGATTATCAATGGTATTAACTTTGGGGGCACGGTCCTGGCGGTTGTGGCGTTGACTACGGCGGCCCTTAGTCGCAAGGCCGAGATCATCGCGGTACAACGTGATGCCGTCGCCATCGCGGTCCTGGTTGTGGTAGCCATTTTATTTGCGACTCGAGTGAGTATGCCCGAGTCGTTTCTATGGCTTCATAAGAAAGGCCGCTCGGCCGATCTGGAAAGGACCATCCAAAAGTACTTTGGTTCCTCGGTGTCGCCGGAAGTCGTGGTGCAGGAATCTCGCCCAGCCAAAGTGGCCAGGGTGACGTCCGGCTACGCCTGGTTCACCATGGTGATTATGATCGTTATCGCTGCCGCCAACACCATTGGGTTTGGGTTGATGGCCTACGCTTTGGCCTTTGCCTTCTTTCCCCACTTGCAGCCAACCATCTTGGCGGTGTTCGAGGGCTCAGGCTTCGTCATCGGCTTTTTGGGTCTGGTCGCGGACGTCGTTTCGCGCAAGAAGTTCCTGTTCTGGAGCTTTCTCGGGACGTTCGTGATGACCGTCATCGTGGGACTTACGACCTCGGCTTGGCAGCATGACATGACCTTATTTTGGATTCTGTTGGTGGTTCTGGCGGGAGTCAACTCGCTCTGCTATCTCACCGAGGATACGGTGAAGGCCGAGGTGTGGCCTACCGTGCACCGTGGCACCTTGACGGCGATTGCGCGCTTTATCTCCATCGGCCTTTATATTCCCAGCATCTATATCGTAGCCGACATGTCCGCGGCCCACTATATTCTCTTTAACGCCGGTGTGTGGTTGGTTGGAACGCTGGCTGCCGCCGCTTGGTTGATTTGGGGAAGAGAAACGGGAGGTGGGCTCAGCATCCAAGCCGCTTCGGGGGAAGCCTAAGGGCTTTCCCGGCTCAACTCCGTTGGGTCTGCTCGAGGGCGGCCTTAACGGCTTGCACAATTTCCTCGTATCCGGTACAGCGGCAGAGATTGGAGCGGAGCCACTCGACGATGGTGGCCTCATCGGCCTCTGGCTCACGCTCCATCAACGCATGGGCGGTCATGAGAAATCCTGACGTGCAGTATCCGCATTGAAACGCCCATGCGTCCATGAAGGCGTCTTGCAGAACGGTGTTGTTCAGTCCTTCGACGGTGCGGATTTCCCGGCCCTCTGCTTCTGCCGTTAGCATCAAGCAAGATTTAATAGGGAGTCCGTCGACCATCACCGTGCAAGCGCCGCAGTCGCCGTTTTCGCAGCCGGGCTTAGCACCGGTGAGACCTAATTCTTGACGCAAGCTGTAAAGCAGCGTGTCGGCTGGCCGGGGGGTCAGCGATAGCATGTCACCGTTGACGTTCAAGGTCAGCGGCCCGGGTTCGGGATACGAAAGCATGAGGGCTCACTCTCCGATCTCTTGCAGTAATTGGGATATGACCGTGGTCAAGCGAAAGCGGCGGTAGGCGGACGATCCATGAAGATCATCGATAATAGGGTTCATCTGAGCCACAGATTCGCGGGCGCGCTGGCTCAGATCGGCCTTGCCGCTCAAAATTTTATCGATGGACGCGGATGTGAAGGGGTCGGCCAAGACGCCGCTGAAGGCTGCCCGCACGCCGCTTGAATCCCGAACCATGGTGACCGTGAATAGGGGGTAATCGACCCAGTCGATCCGAGTCGTCTTGACGCTTGCCCCGCGGTAGTCTCTCACTGAGCGCGGTACACTAAGGTCCACCACGAATTCTGCTGAACCAAGGCGCAAAGAGGCGCCTAATAAGGTCACTGGTCGCGCCAAATACAACATGGACATGCAGTCTCCAGGCACCCTGTTTGCCGAACTCGTCACCAGCCCCCATGCCCACGCCC
>JAKAAL010000730.1 GCA_021802375.1 Bacillota bacterium
CGGTTTGTTGGTGTAGTGCGGATGACCAAATCCTTGCAATTGCCAGTGTCCCGGCACGGAGATTCGTTGCCAATTCACATCATCGAAATCTTCTTCGTAAAACGAAGAGGGTACCTCGGCGAGCGTGGGGGCATAGTGAAATGCCCAGTGCCCGTTTAGCAAGCGAAATCGTGGCGAGAGCCCACGCTCTCCCATGACGGCCGTTTGCGGATCCATATAGGGAATCAATCCGCTTCGAGCCGGCTCTCGGTTGATGCCCACGATGGCTGGATTCTCGAATTCCATTTTTCACTCTCCTCGTCATTCTCAGTCGGGAATAAGAATCTGACGATACCGGACGCGTTACGGGATCAGCGGGTCTTTCGGGACGGTCAGGAGTTGTCCTTCCGAGCGCAGACTTTGCGCCGCGATTACCCCGGTGGCCACGCTCATGCGGGCCGCCCACGCATCGACGGGTGGCTGTTCGTCATGGAGGATGGCTTGAATGAAGGCATTCAGGATTTTTTGATCGGCATTCCCATGCCCTTCTTCCGGCACCACGTGATAGGTGGCATCGGCAAGCGATTTTCGGGTTCCGGTACGACGGTTGATGACCCAGACTTTGGCATCGGGTTCCGAGTTTTCGATGCGTCCTTCGGTGCCAATGAGGGTGTAATTCCGATGATAGTCCGGCGTAAAATGATTTTGGAGGTAGGCTGCCCTGATGCCGTCCTCCAACTGAAGGATGAGAACCTGATTGTCTTCCACGTCCACTTCCTGTCGAAACGCGCACAGTTCGTGGCCCGGCCAGGGCCGTTGGACGTCCCAGCACTGGTCCCGATCCGGACACGATGGGCATTCCAAGTCATTAGGCCGGGTTCCGCCAAAATAGTCCAGTCCGCCAAATGCCGCAACTTTGCGCGTATATCGCCCCGTCAGCCAGTGTATCATGTCTAAATCATGCGTCCCCTTTTGAAGCAGCAAGGAGGTCGTATGATCGCGGCGCGCATGCCAGTCGTGAAAATAATATTCGCCGCCGAAGCCAACAAAGTGCCGCACCCATACGGCTTTTATGGTCCCGATATCGCCCCGTTCAATGAGGTGTTTCATGGTTTGAAAAATGGCCATATACCGCATATTAAATCCGACCATCAAGATCTTGTGGGTTTGACGCGCCGCGGCGATCATTCGATCACAACCCTCAATGGTTATCGCCATAGGCTTTTCCACATACACGTGCTTGTCCGCTTGGAGAGCCGCTAACACATGTTCTTCGTGATACGGGTCTGGAGACATAATTACGACCGCATCAATATCAGAACGTTCCAACAGACGCCGATAATCGGCATCGCTCCACACACTTTTCTGAATATTATCTCGAAACCACTGGAGACTTTGCGGGTTCACGTCGACAATTCCCGCGATGTTCACCCGAGCATCGCCAATCCAGTGTCGGGTAATGGCAGCACGCCCTGCTGCCCCAATCAAGCCGACCCGCACTTGATCCATAAGATCCCTCCTTGCGCAAAATGATGCTTTGTCATGCCACTTTTCTTCAATTATGACGTCATTGTATCATGTTCTTCTCCGTGAAAGATACCAGATGGCTGAATCTGTGCAAGAAACTTGGGTGTGTTGTCCGTGGGCATCAGGTGTCCGATCCGATGTCGTTACTGACTAAACACTGGCTGACCCTTCCGACATGTTCTCACCATAGGGCCGAGGGGCGCAACCCTGTCAGATCCGTCCACGCACCGGAACGATCATGGTCCGTCCCGGTCATTCTAAGCGGTCAGCAGGCCCATGGCTCTAAGCCTGCACAAAATTGTTCAATGAAATGTCCAACGACAGAGGTTGTGAACGGTGTGACGTCTTACGTGGACTCGCGACCAGCCCAGGTACCATGCGGAAACTGCACGCTGACGCCCCATCGACGATGACGGGAACATCTTCACAAGGTGGTCCGTGCCCGACGGCATGTGACAGGCAGTCGCTCCATAGGACACCACCATGATGCGGTGACCGGTTAACCGGAAGGCCATGGGCACAATGAGGGGCTGGACGTGGATCTTTCGCTAATCGTTGTGACCCACAACCTGGAATCCGTCAAAGCCTGGCCCACTCCCCGGTTGCCGGGTGATGGAGGGGCGGATTCCGTTGGTACAAGTGAGCCACCCCATCGGTTCCGGCATCGATCAGACGCTCGGTCTGTGCCGCGGTGGCATCGGTAGGGTCCAGATTCCTATGATTTCCGTGACTTGTCAGCCCACGAGTTCCGTTGCCATCTGGGTCGGCTCCGGCCGACAGAGACGAGCGTCATGAAACCCGTTGCCAGCAAATCGTCGAAGCCATTGCGGTTTGGGTGGATCAAATGTCGGGAGACTAGCCCCCACGGTGCTCAGGATCCAGATGACGCCCTTCCCCATGAATTCCGTGTATCCATATCGTTCGCCCATAGCGCCGCGCTAATGCCATCGTTTTAGCCAGGTGATGTACGGCAGGGAAAAATAGGTCTTAGAAGGCAATGACCGTCGTCGGCAAAAACCGTCTGATACCAGCTTGGGGCAGTCTTCGGCATTTCCACGATGGTCGTCGGGATCCTCCGTTCATGATGTCGTAACCTCATTCGCCACCCGTGTGCACGCACATCGACGAATTCGGGCAATATCCGTTGGTTGGGGATCCCTCTCCGGTCCGCAAACTCTTCACTGCTGCCTTCCAATGACCGGTGCGAGAAATCCGCCCGGGAACTGCTGTCATAGACACCCCTCTCTCGTGTCTTTCATCGCCGCAGAGACCGGGGCCGTTCGGTGACCTTGCAGCCAGTGGACCCACGACAGGATCCCCGGGCGGTTAGGTTCACATTGTCAGTTCTCAACCATACTGCAAATTCGTAGATGCCTGCATCATGCATGAAATAGAAAATTTTTATTAAAAACGAGCAATTGTTGTAGATTAACCTGTGGGGAAGAGGTACACTACTTACTAATTCCACGTGTTGGAGGCGATGTGCCTGAATGGGAAAGCGCATGCGGTGTTTGTTGTGGATGTCGGGGGAACCTACGTGCGTGTGGCAGTGGTGAGCCCGGAGGGGGCCATTTTGACCCGCTCAAAGAATCCGACACCCACCGGTGTGTCCACAGCTGAGCTAATTGAGCATATTGATGATGTTTTGCATAGCTTGCAGGTGCCCGCCGTCATTGAGGGGGTGGTGTTGGGGATTCCTGGCATTATTGATGCGACTGCGGGACGGGTGCGCCGAAGCGCCAATCTGGGGTGGGTTAACGCAGACGTGCAGAAAATCGCACGGAGTCATTGGCAGCAACCCGTGTTAATCGAAAACGATGTGCGACTGCATACACTGGGTGAAATGGCTTTTGGATGCGGAAGGGGGGTATATCTGCCCTGGATTCACGTGGTCATTGGCACCGGAATCGCGGCCAACTTAGTTGTCGACGGCCGGATGGTCCG
>JAKAAL010000731.1 GCA_021802375.1 Bacillota bacterium
AAACCACGTCACCTTTGTGGCTTGGCAATATCCCATGCTAATGCCTTCCTATCCTCACGACGCCCTCAAACCGGGATATAGCGGTGTCATTACCGACATCAATCTGATGTACACCGCCATTCGCAGTGATCAGGGGCTGCCCATGATGATTCCCAACGGGATTCTAATCCAAGCGATGATCGAAAACCATTCGCGATCCGATGGGCGCCGCATCCGATTCCGGTTTGATCTGCCTCTAGCCACCCCGGCAGAAGCCGTTATCGACGCGATTCGTCAGATACTACAACATCTACATTATCAAGGGGACGCGTTCCTGGTGGATGTGTCGCCCAACTCCTATTCTGTTGCCGTGGCAATCAATTCTCTGGAGGCAATGGCAACTGATGATACAATTCGGGACCAAATCCTAAGCCAACTGGTTCCTCAAATTGCCGGATTGTCCGCTCAGGGACCCCCACAGTGACTCGCCCAGGTTTTAAGCAGACCAGCGGTAGTCCATTTTGGGCAGGAATACAACACATCTTCCTCTTCTTCAAACACCGATTCCTGGACCACATGCCACGACAGGAAACCTAATTCTTTCCAATCCCAGGGCAATGGCGCGGTAAAGCATAGGGGTTGCCCGGTCTCGGGATGAGAAAATGCTAGTTGCCCAGCATGAAGCGCTTGCCCTCCTAATAATCCCTGGGGATGGCCACCACCGTAAACCACATCCCCAGCTACCGCATGACCGATAGCCGACAAATGCACTCGAATCTGATGGGTGCGCCCGGTATCCAACGACAGTTGGACTAAGGAATAACCCGATGTCAAGGCTATCGTTCGATACCGGGTCGTGGCCGGTTTCCCTGACAACACTGTGGCCATTTTAAGACGATTCTTCGCATCGCGCCCGATTGGCGCATCGATCCTCCCCGACAACGGCCCAATTTGGCCATGAACCACCGCCAAGTATCGTCGATGCACTTGCCGATCGGTAATGGCCTGAGATAATTTGCTGCGTGCCAACTCATTGCGAGCCAAAACAAGAAGGCCAGTGGTATTTTGATCTAAACGGTGCACCACACCCGGTCGGAAATGACTACCGTCATTCCCCAACAAAGGATGCAAGCGATGCACCACCGAATCCTCCCAATGCCCGCGACTCGGATGCACTACTAAATCCCTGGGTTTGTTTACCACAATAATCGCGTCATCTTGGTAGATGATGAGGCTCGAATCGATCTCAGTCATGGCGTCAAGGTCTGGGCCTACCGCAGGCGTGTCTTCCCACTCCACTTCGACCTGGTCCCCAGTATGGACCAGGTCGCCCGATTTCGCCGTGTGATGCCGAACCTTTACTTGGTGAGCCTTGACTTCACGCTGCCATAAAGTTCGCGATCGTTCCGGCAACATGTCTGCCAAAAACCGATCCACCCGACGCCCGTCAGCTTCCGGTGGTACCGTTAGAACCGTCTTCGGCATCAGGCGGATCCTCCTGTCTTTTCCAATATTCCCATACCAATAGTCCCATCCCGACGACAATGGCCGCATCAGCCAAATTAAATATTGCCCAAAATCTAAAGTGAATGTAGTCTACCACACGTCCCGTGACCATACGGTCCCATAAGTTTCCGGCCGACCCCCCTGCCAACAGGCCTAGTCCCCAAATAGCTCGAGCCGGCAGTTTGGGAAACTTCCAGACCACATAGGCCACGACCCCCAACAGTATCCAGGCCACCGCAATAAACAGTAAAGTACCATGGAGCAACAAAGAAAAAGCCGCCCCACTGTTCAAGAAATACGTAATCCATAGTACGTGGGGGATTATGGGAATACTTTCCCCCACATACATGGCGCGCGATACCCAAACATTTAGGGCACGGTCGGCAAGTAGCGTTGCGAGTGCTATCCAGAAAATCCATCGTCGTTGCATCGGTTTAACCCCCAAGAATGTGCAAAACCTCGATACAGCGAGGGCACAAATCTGGATGAGCGGTGTTCGCGCCAACATCGCGAGTATACCGCCAGCATCGGTCACATCGATTCCACTCGGTTGCGTACGCCCTAGCTACGATGTCCCCAGATCCACCAGATACCACGTGGATATCCGCAGCCAGCACCATTTCCAGCAATAGGGCTGTCTCTGAATCCGTCATCCCTTCTTCGGGCGGCAACGTCAACTCCACCATAGCTTGAAGGGAATTGCCGATCACCTTTTCAGCGCGCAGAGACTCTAATGCTTTTAATATGACTCCCCGATAGGATAGCAGCCGCTCCATCATAGATGCTTCGGGCGCCGTCCAGCCAATGTCCCATGGCGGGGTCCATTCGGTTAAATGCACTGAAGGCGGTCCACTTTCCCACTCAAGACTTTCTCGGTAAACTTCCTCGGCAGTAAACACCAACACCGGGGAAATGCCTCGCACTAATCCTTGCAAAATGTAATTCAGCACACTTTGCGTTTCACGGCGCAAGGGATCATGGGGAGCCAGCGTGTAAAGACGGTCTTTAATAACGTCGAGATAAAAACTTGATAGATCTATTGTCATCAATCGAACCAATTCGTGCAGGATGGGATGAAAAATATACTGCCGGTAAGATTCCCGAGCCCGGGTAATCCATTGATTCACGGTGGCGACCGCCCAACGATTCATTGGGTCGGTCACTGTAACCGGACGCCCTTGCCGATAATCAGCCAAATTGCCTAACAGAAACCTAAACGTATTGCGGATCTTGCGATAGGTTTCAGACAGTTGGGTTAAAATCTCGTCCGAAATCCTAACATCCGTGCGATAATCGCTAGTAGCCACCCACAGTCGCAAAATATCCGCGCCATATCGATGGACAATATCCATGGGGTCGATCGTGTTGCCTAGCGACTTATGCATCTCCTGTCCTGACTTGTCGAGCACCATGCCATGAGTCAGTACCATCTTGTACGGAGCACGGCCCCGAGTCGAGACCCCAGTGGTTAACAAGCTATTAAACCATCCGCGGTATTGATCGTTTCCTTCCAATACCACGTCAGCCGGCCACTCCAATCCGGGATGATCCGCCAATACGGCGGCTTGGCTGGACCCCGAGTCCATCCACACATCAAAGATATCCATCTCCTGCCGCAAGTGTTCTCCATGGCACTTGGGACACACAAAGTCGCGAGGAAGAAAATGCGCGGCAGGTTGCGACCACCAACTATCTGATCCCTCCTGACCAATAATGGCGGCCACGTGCCGAATCAATGGCGCATCCAATATCACCTGGCCACAATCCTGGCAATAAAAAGCCGGAATGGGTAGTCCCCATACTCTTTGCCGTGACAAGCACCAATCTTGCCGATCTAATACCATGCGACGCATCCGGTCACCGCCCCATTCCGGCTCCCAGTGAACCGGATACGTGGCCGCCATTATTGGTCAGGAGGGATCAGATAGTTGGTGGTCGCAACCTGCCGCGCATTTTCTTCCT
>JAKAAL010000732.1 GCA_021802375.1 Bacillota bacterium
CCTGTTGGGAAGTTTCACGATTCCTAACCGGCGTACGTTTGTCTCGGACCATAAATACTGGTGGAGAAGTAGATACTGTGGCTTTCCATCGTTCGGCTGATATCGCTTACACCAAATCCGAGCAAAAACTACTGGCTCAGGCTTTAGAGATGCTATGTCGTGGATTTCGAACACGTTCCTCTTGCCTAGTTGGTGAAGCTGCGACTCTTAGTGCTCGTGTTAATCAAAGATTTTTACTGAAACCAAACTTGGAACGTTTCATATCGTTCGCGAAAGACCGAGGCGCCGCCGGGGTGGTTGTAGCACATTCTGGAACTGTTATGGGGATTCTGTGGGATGTGAAGGTGTCCGGCAGTTATCTGGGTGCAAAAAGTGAATTGGCTAGGCAATTCGGCCCTGTATCAGTCTTCTCAGTGATTCAGGGAACATCAACGGACATTACTTTGGCTACTGTTGCCCCTTAATTAAACGGAAAGGAGTTTAGCACACCACATGCGACAACCACCACGGCTCCAATTGATTCCTCCAAACGTTATTTTGCAACACGAGGATATTTCGGATTCTCGTTTGCCCGGATTACGATATTCACTGACGGCGTCACAAACCTTGAAGGACCCCATTCAGGTGGTAATTGTGGGTGAACGTTATGTTGTTGTAGATGGGCATCATCGATTTCGTGCATTGGTAGATCTGGGTGCAAAATGGATTCCAGTTCAGATCAGCGATCTTAGTGACGTGAGGATGAGCCACTGGTATCATGATTTACCATGGTCCAGCACTAAGGAACCATTTTGGCGGATAGTTCACGACCAGTATTTATGGTCCGAGACAAACGTACGCCGGTTAGGAATCGTGAAACTTCCCAACAGGAACGTCTGTATCTTGTATGCGCCGGAACCCATAGATGAAGCAATATATCGCTTAAGCAAGTCGTGTCGTATCGAAAACGGTAATCGCACCGAAGAGCCCCCACACACTACACCGTGGATTTGTTATGATGGGCTAACGATTATGGACATTCTGAATTGTGCCCAGGCCGGACGCGTCCTTCCTCCTGGTGTAACGCGATTCATAGTTACAGACCGTGTGCTAAATCTCAACGTCCCACTATCGTTGATACGCAGAGATCATCCTCCAGACTTAACATCTTATTATCGTTCCGCATACAGAGGTCGGCGGTACGTGGAATCCGTAATTGTTGCCCAAACGGATTGAATATGCGTTTCGCGGATAACAGTTGAGGATTTTTATCGGGGATTTGAGACCGTGTGGGCTCGAACGGATGGTTAGGAGCCCCTAGCGACCGATAGGGGCCCTGCTACGCAATCCTGTCCGCTGTTTGCTGGGCGGACACGGCTAGCATGTCGGTCGGCCCACTTGGACACACTGTTGACCCTAAAATTTCAACTCTTTGACTCGGTGTCCTAAATGATCAATGGTCGGGCGCAAGCAGCATAGTTACACCGGGGCATCGCTGAAATATTGACGCATCTGTCGTGTCCAAGACTCAACGGCATGATCCCAGTGAGACCCATGCCATCCAAGGTATAAAGGACGCGTGGGCCATTGCAAGGGTGGCACGGAATAAATGGCTACGTCACCCATCGTAACGGCAATTCGCACGTGTGAATAGGCAAGAACCGAGAACCCTATGCCTTCGCGAATTAGAGGGAGAATCCCTAAGGTATGATCGATGGCCATAACTTCCTGAAGTTCCGTGACACCCGCTGCGGCACAGAGTTCGCGCACCGCAGTCCAGTGGGGTCCTGCGGGTTCGAGCGCGATAAATGGCAACGTCCCCAAATCGTCCAGGGTAGGCGGTTTCTGTCGGTAAGCTAAGGGTCCCACCAAGACAAGTGGATCTTCAGCAATCAGGAGCGAGTGTGCGGTAGGATGTCGGGTAAACGCTAGATCGACAAGCCCCGTCATGAGCCATTGTTCTAATTCGTGGGAATGGCCTGTCCTGATATCGTATTGCCAGTCATCGCGATGCACGCGCTGGATCAGACTTTCTGCCAGCGTCGTGGCTACCAACGTGGGGGATGCTCCAATGACGCACACTTTAGCTGGTGGGCGATGAGCTGCATGCCATCCCAACTCCAGCGTAACCAAGGCACTCTCCGCATAGCGCCAAAAGATCTTCCCTTGGGGGGTCAATGACCCTCGGCGTCCCCGTTTCCAAATAGGAAACCCCAATTCGGTTTCCAGTTGGCCCAGACGATAGGATACGGTAGGTTGGGATACGTTGAGACGACGCGCAACATCTTCCATTAATTCTCCCCGGACCAGCCATCGTAATGTTTCGAGTTGATCGATTTGCATATCCTCACCTCTGTATTGAAAACGTTTATGCTGTTATCAAATATATTAACACTCTTGATAGATGGAATTCGAATAGTATGGAGCCGTATCCAAATTAGGAGGGAATACTATGGCTTCTTTTGTCTCAGTACTGTCACCCACATTAACTGTTTTGGCCGCAGACTACGCCGAAAAAACTGGGTGCGACTTACTCGACCCCTTCCGTTGGAAACAATTGCCCTTCGGAAGCGCGGTAGTGGCGTTCGGCGAACGACATCACATCACCCCGGAAATTTTGTATCGGGCGCGTGGTGTTGGCGACCACGGTGTGGATGTAGGTTTTATCACGGGTCGGTCGCAGGCCCAGATAGAGGCCTTTGCTGCGCGCAACCACCAACAGTTAGTGGCCCCCACCCAAGAGCCATTGCGCACCCTTTCCCTAGAACCCATGTCGACAGACCCGTCCGACCGACACGAACACGACCACTGGATTCTCAGGGGATCGGACGCGTCACAGGAGGCCGTGTGGGATTACCTGCACGAGGCCTCCTGTGATGTTCTCACAATCATTGCGCATGGCCGGGACGATAATGTGTATTTAGCGGATGCGACGATTTGCGGGCGGACATTGTTGCCCCAAAGGAGTCAGGATAACGACGCTCACTTTCCAGCCTGTAGTTTTGGCCATTTGTGTCATAAGGATAAACCGCTTGTAATGGCCGCCGAAGTATCCGCGCACATTGTCTTTATCAATGCATGTTTTGGTCTAAAGACCCAGGACGCCACCTTCCATGGAGACTATACGTTGGCGCTGGGCTTCGCGGAGGGCCTCGCGACCCATGTTGTGGCCAGCGATACCATGCAACCCGGGCAACCCTATTATAATCAGGTGTTTGTCAACCGTTTACGGAACGGTTGGTCTGTAGGTCGTGCGGTGGCCGCGTTAAATGCGGAGGCCACATCGCGAAAACTTGACATTAGCCGGTTCAACCTACTCGGGGATCCGAGGTTTCTCCCCGCGTCGATCACTGCGCCGCATCACGCCTCGCACCTGGCGTACAATGTAGTATCGCCACCTCAATCCATTGAATCTGATGCGATGGCTCTCGGAAATCGCATCGCCGCCTTACAGCAAGTCC
>JAKAAL010000733.1 GCA_021802375.1 Bacillota bacterium
TAATAGGAGAAATATTATTCACATGAGTAGGTTAATTAATAGGAGGTTCTATGGACACTTTTGTACAGCGGCTAATTTCCTTCTTTGCTGGGCGCCGCACGCGGTGGGTTACACTTCTCATCTGGTTGGCGTTGGCGGTGATCGCAGCCACGGCTCTGCCGTCCGTTACAGCAGTCGAGTCACAGAACCCGGCCAATCTGCCATCTTCCGCCTCTTCGGTGATTGCAGGAAAAATTCAAAGTCAAACGTTTCACAGCGGGACTCGTACGCCGGGGTTCCTGGTTTTTTACCGAGCCGGGGGTCTCAGCCCCACAGATCTTCGTTCCATCAAAGCTAGCTTGACCCATTTAGATCAGCACCCGTTGCCGCTCCAGAAGGGTAAGGTGCCATTTGCCAACATCCCCGCCTCGGTTTTGGAAAGTCTGGCTCAAGGACAGCATAGTACACTGGTCGTGCCCTTGACGTTTGCGAATTCCAGCAACAGCAAAATTCTTGCGGCGATTAGCCGCGATCTCGGACACACGCTGCGGCAGGCGACCGGGCACAATCTATTGACGGTGCCTCTTTCGTCCGGGCATCTGGTCGCGCGCCTCACCGGTCCACAAGGAATCGCCATTGACACCTCAGGCCTTTTCAGCAACGCCGATGTCACCTTGCTGGCGACGACCACCATGTTGATTCTGGTACTGTTGCTGCTGATTTACCGGTCTCCCATTCTCCCATGGATTCCACTGGTCAGCGTCGGTCTTAGTTACCTAGTCACGTCCGCCATACTGACCCTTTTGGTGCGGGCCCACGCGATTGTCGTGGATGCGCAAACGGTGTCTATCACGACAGTGCTGATGTTTGGCGCCGGGACGGATTATACCTTGTTCGTCGTGTCGCGCTATCGCAGCGAGTTGTGGCAGGAGTCGGACCCCATTCGGGCCTTAAAAAACGCCTACCAGCATGTGTCAGCGGCTGTTGCCATGAGCGCGGGCACCGTGATCCTGGCGCTCTTGACGCTTTTGGTGTCTGTTTATGGTTCGGATCACCGCTTCGCTATTCCGTTCGCCATTGGGGTGGGGATGACCGCGCTGGCCTCACTCACGCTGGTGCCTGCTTTGTTAAGCCTCTTGGGGCGGCCCGCCTTTTGGCCCTATACCCCCAAGCCCGAAAAACCGCGACCACGCCCCCGAGGGACCATTGCCTCGCTGGTGACCCGACGCCCCTGGGCCGTTCTGCTCGTTGTTACGGCCGTGTTGGCTATATTGGCCGCCAATAGTTTTCACGTCCGATCCACATCCAATCTCTTGAGTGAACTTCCCTCCAACGCACAATCGGTGCAGGGATATCATCTCTTGGCGCGCGCGGAGGGCGCCGGAGCGCTCAGCCCGGTTTCCGTCGTCATCGAAGGACCCGACGCGTCGCACAACATTCGCACGGATTTGGCCCGCCTCAAGACGGTGAAGGCGGTTACTGGCCCCACACTGGGCCAGTATCAGAGCCATTCGGTGGCAATTTACTCTGTAACCTTGCGGCAAAATCCGTTGTCGAACGCCGCCATGGCCGATTTGCCGGGAATTCGTCGTGCCGCCGAACAGGCGGTGTCGTCTTCCACAGAGGTGTATCTGGGCGGGGCGACTGCCCAAAATGCTGACAGCACCCAGGCTGTGGCCCATGACACACGCTGGGTGATCCCCTTGGTCCTCATCATTATCTTCGTCCTGTTGTTAGCTTATCTCCGCTCGGTAGTCGCGGCCATCTATCTGATTGCGACCGTCATTTTGTCCTTCTTTGCCGCGCTGGGCGCCGGGTGGGTGTTGTTGCACAATGTGCTGGGAATATCCGGTTGGGCAGATGGCGTCACACTCTACGCGTTTGTGTTCTTGGTTGCGCTGGGTGAAGACTACAATATTTTCATGCTGTCCTCCATTTGGAGGCGGCGCCGACAGCAGCCGATGCGCGAATCAATTCAATGGGGCATTCAACAATCGGGACCAGTAATTAGCGCGGCTGGGCTGATTCTGGCCGGAACCTTCGCCGTATTAACGGGACTGCCCCTGCGCATTTTGCTGGAATTTGGATCCGTGGCCGCTATTGGTGTACTCCTGGATACCTTTTTGGTCCGCTCCCTGTTGGTCCCAGCCATCACCGCTCTGCTGCAAGATCGGGCACTGTGGCCGAGTCGGCCCCCGGTCCTGCCGCCCGCCGGTGATGTGCAAAGCAACAATAACGCCTAGCACGTGGGAGATGTCCCGCATCCCGACAAGTGGCCTTCCCTTGATGGAGAGGGCCACTTGAGATTAAAAAAGGGTAGCGACCGGCGCGGGGCTCCATCCCGCGGCAGTGTGGGACTTCCCGCTCCATAAGTATCGAAAAGCTCTTTGCCTGCGGTCCAACGGTGGGGATTGCAGAACAGGTGGCGGATTGGCTACCAGCAGCGTCGCTGCCGCCCATGCGGTCGGTTATTGAGGACGCCATTTTCTGTCGGTGCCGCGACGATTCACCTTCCCCGCCTCATCAATCTGGAAAAGGTGAATCCATGCGTTGTCCACCAGTTCCCGTATCCTGTTATGGCGGGCAATCACGTCATCGATTGCATTTTGTGGCGCCTCAATGATGACATTGAGGCGCATAGGCTCGTGCATCCACTGTTGGCCGTCGTGCAGTGATTGCAACGCCAAACCTCCTCGCAAGTCCCCTCCATTCCCTTCCAACACACCAATCGAGCCACCCACGACGTTGTGCAAGACCTTGTTGCCGCTGCCGAATCGGCGATTGTCGACCACGGATCCGTAGTACTGCATGTTGATCCAATGCGCTACAATCATGGGCGCGGTCATAATCAATTGTAGGGTCGAAAAGTCGATATCATCCTGCCAATTGTACTCATGCAAAAACACACGACCCGCCAGGTTGCAATGCGCCGTCCGGGCACGCGGCGCTGCGATAAAGGCGGCATTACCGGCCAACGCCCATTCTGGACGTACTTGCGCCCAATCACGAGTGCGCTGCTGCATCTGCGCGTGAATCGCTGGCATGGATAAATCGCCAATCCCTAAGAAAGCCGCTCGCTCCAGACGCGCCATCTGTCCTGCCGCCGCCAACCACCGCTGCAATTGGGCCACGTCGGCCGCGTGCGACGATGGCACATCCTCCATTTGAAACAACTGAATCTCGTCAGTGGTCGTATCGTGCAGACCAGCAATAAAGTACGTATCTAGGGGAATTTCAATGCCCCTGTGCCCAAGGCCGCGACGGGTCATTGGATCATTGAGCAACGCTGCGGCAATGCGGGCACTGGCCTCGCCAGAATGGCCGCCACAAGCGCCACAATCCAGCCCGGTCGCCTGCGGATTATTGGTGCTGGTGCTACGATGCCCCACAAATAGGACCAATCGCGCAAAGTCCTGGACCATCCCCATGTTCCGCAGCACAATTTCCGCCGCTGCCGGGC
>JAKAAL010000734.1 GCA_021802375.1 Bacillota bacterium
AATTGGAGAAAGTCACAAAAGGCTCAAACGATGACGACGCATCTCTGGCTTCAACATCGACCGGGAGGGACGGGAAAACTGCCCAAGTGGCAACGGGGACCGGTACAGAACATTAAACTGAGGTGGTAAGGTCCAAGGTGTGGCGGTGATGTGCCACCATCTGTCTTAACCGACCGGGATCACGTTCGAGGCTGCAACTATGTTTCAGAGATATTTTCGCCGGAGGATGGTTTAGGCCAGTATAAAGAACATGTTGCTGTACTTAGGGTATAATGTAGTCCATCATCGTCGTTTCCCACGTGTTGGAAAGGGATACAATCATGGAACCTTTCACAGAGAAACCCTGTACAGTCGAGACGCTAATAACCCAAGGCATTTTTCGTGAGAACGCCATCTTGGCGGGTTTGGCTGGGCTAAATCGTCCTTTAAGCATGGTAAGCGTCATTGAGGTTCCAGATATAGCGGACTGGGTACACCCTGGCGAACTTTTAATTACGACAGCATTTGCTTTTAAAGATAACGTCCATTTGTTGGGAACCTTGGTCGAATCCCTTGCGGATCAGGGGCTCGCTGGTTTAGCTATAAAACCGCGCCGATTTTTAAGTGATCTTCCCACTGCGGTTTTACAACATGCGGACAACAAAAGTTTTCCGATAATTGAAATCGATCCGCACGTAACCTATGGAGACCTTTTAAAGCAAATTTCCGAGTTGATTCTAAGTCGCAATGTGGCCGCCAAGACAAAG
The DNA here is from genome assembly GCA_021802375.1 of Bacillota bacterium. The sequence goes on from JAKAAL010000734.1 coordinate 747, forward strand.
TTTCTCGATTCAGTGTACAAAGAGCTCACGAAAGCATTGGTGGACCGCAATGGTTTGGAGGGATTGGGGTCCCGCCTTGCCAAGATTTTAGGCCGATCCGTCATGATTGAAAGCCCAGGTGTCGGGCGCCGCTATTTTGGTGCTGTTCATAATGATACTGAAGCTGCCCAATCTCGTTTTTCCGAGGTGATCTGGCATCGGGCTACACCCGTGAGCGATCATATAGTGGCTTATGGGCTCGTGTCGGGGGGGACTGTTCTGCAGGCCCGTGTCGGCGATGGCCTCAGAAATAAGGGGTCGATATATGTTGAGGATTCTGATCCCACCCATAGCGACGTGGTAATTAAGGCGGTGGAATATGCAGCCTCATTGGCAGCAGTGGAAATGATGCGGATTGAGACGGTGCAGCAAGTCAATCAACATTACCGCACCACGTTTTTGGCCGAATGGTTGGAGGGCCGGATTATTGACCGCCGACGTATTATTGATCGAGGGCACCAATACGGATGGTCTTTGGAGCAAGACCACACGTTGGTGCTGATGCGGATGCCGTCGTTCGAAGGGCCTCAGGTGGACGCGCCGAAGAACTTGCCAGAGGTCATTTGTTGTCCCAAAGACCGTGACTGGGTCATCCTCATTCCCGAATCGGCCGGAGATGGGATCGATACCATATTGCGCACCGCAGAGATAGCGGAGGGTGCCGGAATCTTGACCCGTAGCATTGGGCCGGTGCCATCGGAGAATATGGCGGCGACATACGCGGAACTGTTAGAGATGTTGGAAGTTGCGGAGACCATCGGTATCAAGGGGCTTGTGACCCGAGATTCGTTGGGTATTTATGCGCTGTGGCCGCTGATTCCTGATAAGCAAAAGTTGCACGATTTTCTGTGGAAGAACTTGAGTGCGGTGATTTTATATGATCAAAGTCACCACACTCAGCTTATGGGGACATTGGAGGCATTTTTAGATGCACGGGGGAATGTGGCGGCTACCGCAAAACGCCTTTTCGTGCACTACAATACCGTATTGTACCGACTTAAAAAGGTCGAGGAACTCACACCTATGCGCTTTATCGATTCCGAAGAAGGGCAGTTGTTGTTGCACGTAGCGGTTAAACTCTGGGCCATATCCAATCGGCCACCCAACTGAGGGGTGGCGGTTAGTGAAATGGCCTCAACGCCGTGTTCAGCACCTGCAGACCCATGTCGACGTCGTCACGGGTGCAGAACTCCTTGGGACTATGCGAGACACCGCTGACGTTGCGCACGAAAATCATGCCTGCTGGCAGATGGCGAGATAGTACAAGGCTGTCGTGAGAGGGCCAACTGGTCATAGATCGATATGGGAGGCCGAGAGAGTGGATAGCCTGCCGAATTAATTCAACCACATCTCGCGAGAGTTCCGAAGGCCCCTCTGCCGAGATGATTTGGCGGGATCCGGTTAGCCCTCGCTCTCGGCGGAGTTGGATAAGTTTCTCGTCTAGAGCAGTTTCGTATGCTCGCAGAAGACTTTCTGATTGGGCACGTACGTCAATTAAGAGGTCGACTTGGTGCGGTACTATATTTGAGACCCCGGGGTGGGTCACGACCCGCGACACGGTGCTGCGAAGTCCCGAGACTTCCATCTGTCGAGAGGTCTGTTCCACCATCAGCACAACCTCAGCTGCCCCGCAAAGTGCGTCTTGCCGATTCCCCATCGCGGCGCTGCCCGTGTGATCGGGCTTTCCAGAAAGCGTTACCGACCAGCGTTGGGGTGCGGCTATGCCGAGCACTGAAGCCACGGGATATTTGGCGTCTGCGAGTTCTCTCCCTTGTTCGATATGAAGTTCAACTGACGCTTTGATGTCGGCCGTAGGAACCGGCCAAATGGCAACGTCGGGATAGCCAAACGCGGCGTGAGCAGCCGCTTGGAGAGTGATTGCCGTCGAATCATGGGCCAACCAGGCGTCGCTCGGCAATTCCCCCAGACTCGCACGACTGCCAATGGTACTAATGCCAAAGCGGCTCGATTCCTCGGAAGACCAGTCAACCACGATAAGGCCGTGTCGGGCACTCCGAGGCCAAGTCGCAGCAATATGGATGCCAGCCAAGACGCCGATGATGCCGTCATAGTTTCCTCCCTGTGGCACTGTATCGGTGTGAGATCCGATTACCACGTAAGGAGGGCCGCCAAAGCGTCCTACCACGTTGCCAATGCCATCGATAAAGGAAGCGAGTCCAACCTGCTCCATGCAGTGCAGAATATATTGGCGGCCCTTGACGTCCGCTTCGGAAAACGCCAACCTGGTTGTGCCGCCATCGACATCACAACCGATGGTACTTAAGGTTTCCCACATTTCCCAAAAAGACGGCATAAGAAGATCAAATCCTTTCCGTGAGATCCTTTTGCTACATTTTTATCCTTGCACATAAAGATGGTCCTAACTATGTAAGAATTTGATAACTCGTCGCGATAAAAATTAGAGAATTTCGCTAACGACAAATCTAACGGGAACTCAGACAATCAAGAAGGTGGGAGTTCTGAAAAGAGAGGTGGCCTATGGCCCGTTATCAGCGCCCAGAAACTCTTAGACAGGCGCTTACGCAACTTCATGACAACCCCAATGAGACGGTCGTTATGGCCGGGGGCACAACAATAGTGCCGTTTCTGCAACCGAATGATGATGAGACAGTATTGCTGGATATTGGCAGGA
>JAKAAL010000735.1 GCA_021802375.1 Bacillota bacterium
TTTTTGGACGCCGTCGAGTGTCCTCCGACCTTTAACGTTGATCCGACTTCGGTGCAGGCGGTTTTGGCCGGTGGGGACGATGCGTTTAAATGGGCGCGGGAGGGTGTGGAAGATTCGGAGGCCGAGGGTGCTGAGGATCTGGCCCGGCATGGGCTCAGACCTGAAGATGTGGTGGTGGGATTGGCGGCAAGCGGACGCACGCCATACGTGATGGGGGCTCTCGGCTATGCCCGCCACTTGGGTGCGATTACGATTTCGATTAGTTGCAATCCCGAGCCCGAGGTGGCCCTGTATTCTGATGTCACGATTGCAGTCGACACCGGACCCGAAGTAATCTTAGGGTCGACCCGAATGAAGGCGGGAACGGCGCAAAAGCTCGTATTGAATATGCTGTCGACCGGCATCATGGTGCGGTTGGGCAAGACCTATAAGAATTTGATGGTCGACATGCGTGCCACGAATAAGAAGCTGGTCGAACGAGTCCGCAGGATTGTGATGGTAGCCGCAGACGTCGATTACGCCGAAGCCACTAGCCGGTTAAATGCAGCCGAAGGGGAAGCCAAAATCGCTATCTTAATGACGCGGCGAAGCCTTTCCTTGGACGAGGCGCGCGATCAATTAAAGACGGCAGGCGGCCATTTGGATCGCGCTCTGAGCTTTGCCCAAGAGATGAACGGGTAGGTCTCGGCCGCGCTTCTTTCGCGGGTTCTTTCGGTGCTTTGTTCCTTGAACTGAGTGAACGGTGCATCGGACTCTGTGGGCATATTCTACGACGATGGTGGGATCAGAAGAACAATCCGCCGGGTCGCCTCGATTTGAGGCACCGGCGGATTGTTTTAAGGCGGTTGGCTCGTCTCACACGATGATGTCTCCCGCGGCTATCCTGCCAGTGGTGAACTGGCTTTCGTACAATTCGGCGTAGAATCCTCCGGCTGCTAGCAAGGATTCATGGGTTCCTTGTTCGACTACCCGCCCGTGGTTCATCACTAAGATGATCGAGGCCTCGCGAATGGTGGAGAGGCGATGAGCGATGACAAAGCTCGTTCGCCCCTTCATCAAGTTTTGCATCGCGTTTTGGATGTGGATTTCGGTGCGGGTATCGACGCTACTAGTGGCCTCGTCGAGGATTAACATCGGCGGATCGGCCAAAATGGCTCGAGCAATCGTCAACAGTTGCCGCTGGCCTTGGGAAATATTCGAGGCCTCCTCGTTGAGCACGGTATCATAACCTTCAGGCAGCGTGCGAATAAAGTGGTCGGCGAAAGCGGCTTTGGCGGCATCGACAATCTCCGCAGGGCTGGCGCCGGTTCTGCCATAGCCAATGTTCTCGGCCACTGTGCCGTTAAAGAGCCAGGTGTCTTGCAGAACCATGCCAAACAGATGGCGCAAATCTTTGCGCGTAAAGCGCGAGATGTTGTAGCCGTCGACGGTAATCTGACCCTGGTCGACATCGTAAAAGCGCATCAGTAAATTGACCAAGGTGGTTTTGCCCGCGCCTGTCGGCCCGACAATAGCCACGGTTTCTCCACTTTTAACGTCGATGTTCATATCGGTAATCAAGGGCTTTTCGGGCGTATAGCCAAAGGATACGTGGTCAAATGTGACATCGCCTTTGGGTGAGGGCAGTTGAAGGGGGCTGGCTTGGTCTGGAGCCTCCTCTGTGGCATCTAAGAGTTCAAAGACGCGTTCTGCCGAAGCCAACGCCGATTGGATATTGTTGGAGATGCTAGCCATTTGAGTAATCGGCTGAGAGAATTGGCGGGCGTATTGAATGAACGCCTGAATGTCTCCAATTTGGATAGAACCCCGGATGACCAACACACCGCCAATCACACTGACTAAGACATAACCAATGTTCCCAATAAAGCCCATCAGAGGCATGATGATCCCGGTGACGAACTGGGCCTTCCAACTCGATTCATAAAGGCGCTCGTTGATTTCGTTAAAAGTGGAAAGCGAGTATTCTTCCCGGCCAAAGGCTTTGACAATCGAGTGGCCCGTGTACATCTCTTCGATATGGCCATTGATTTCGCCTAGACGCTGTTGGCGGCGAAGGAAGTGGGCTTGCGCTTGTTTAGCGATAGTGCGGGTAACCACAAAGCTGAGGGGGAGGGTCAAGGCAATGACCACCGTCATAATCCAACTAATGCTCAGCATCATGACGATGACCCCTAAGAAGGTGACTACTGAAGTGATGGCTTGGGTCAAACTTTGCTGCAAAGTGCTAGAAATATTATCGAAGTCGTTGACGAACCGACTCAAAATTTCCCCGTGCGGATGAGAGTCAAAATAACTGACCGGGAGCCGGGTCATCTTGTCCATCACTTGGAGCCGCAGCGTGTACACGGTGCGCTGCGCCACTCCGGCCATTACAAATTGTTGCAGATAACCGAAAAGCGAACTTAACACATACACGCCGCCCAAAAGGAGTAAGAGCTGCATGATTCGCGTAAAATCTACGCCACCGCCGGGAACGTGGTGCAGTTTTTGTATTATGCCGTCGAATAGGTCAGTGGTAATGTGGCCTAAAATCTTGGGACTCCAAATCGTAAAAATCGTACTGAGCACCGCGGCCAAAAATACGACCAATAATTTCAGCCAGTGCGGCCGAAAATAGCTTAAAAGCCGCATTAATGTGCTCCTGGCGTTTTTGGGTTTTTCCACGGGCATCGCCATCCCCATGGGCCCTCCACCGCCAAATCCTCCAGGGCGTCCTACAGGCGGACGATTTGCACCCACCGTGGACTCATTCTTCGTGTTCTCACTCATGCGATTTCGTCCTCCGATAGCTGGGAGACCACGATTTCCCGATAGACATCAGAAGTTTCCAATAATTGTCGATGGGTTCCACTGGCTACAATACGGCCCTCATCCATCACTAGAATGAGGTCTGCATCTATGACCGTACTCACTCGCTGCGCCACGATCAGAACTGCAGCCTCAGTAATCTCCGGGCGTAGGGCCTGACGCAAATTAGCGTCCGTTTTGTAGTCTAGAGCGGAAAAGCTGTCGTCAAACAAATAGAACTCGGGTTTGCGGGCAATCGCCCGAGCAATCGAAAGGCGCTGTTTTTGCCCGCCCGAAAGATTCGAACCGCCCTGAGCGATGAACGCATCAAATCCGTCCTTAAGGTCTAAAATGAATTCGGTGGCCTGCGCGACGTCGGCGGCGTGTCGGACCTCTTCCATGCTCGCCCCTGGACGCCCGTCTCGGATATTATCGGCCACGGTGCCACTGAATAGGACGGCACGCCCTGGGACATAGCCGATCTTTTGGCGCAGTGTCTTCTGGTCCATTTGTCGAATGTCGACCCCGTCGATTAAAATTTGGCCTTCGCTCACGTCATAAAATCGAGGGATGAGGCTTAAGACGGTAGATTTTCCAGCGCCAGTGCCCCCGATGATGGCGGTGACTTGACCGCGACGGACATGAAAGG
>JAKAAL010000736.1 GCA_021802375.1 Bacillota bacterium
AATTTGATTTACTGGTGACGATCGTTACCGCTTAGCGGCGCTGCTGCCAGCCACTTTGCTAAAGTGGCGCTTTATTATCGACAATCCCTCTAAACGATCCCACATCGTGATACTATGAATACGTAGATGGACAGCATTCTTCGCATCCCTACGGGAACCCATAGAGAATAACCCACCAGAGGTCCGATATTGTCCTGGATGCCTGACAGACGATGAGACCCGCATTTCTTTACACACACGATGATACCAGTCGGCTTAACCTAGCTTAAGCGTAGGTGGGATAAAGGTCTGGCTTTCGGTGATGGTTCTGGGCAAAGTTGATCATCTATTACCATACTTTGAGGAGGTGTTTTCCCGATGAAAAATCCTGACCACTCGCAAGAAGTGCCCGCGCGCAACCAAGCCACACCGCCGGGGAGGATTGAAGAGAAACTGGGTCGGATCGGTTCTAAGGCCGGAGGCGTCGTCGACAGGTTAGCGAGCCTACCCGGACAGGTTGCCAAAGCGGCCGCTGCCAAAGCCACCGAGACTCAAGAGAAGGCCTCGCGCAAAGCAAGTCAGCTGGCGTTGGATGTAGGTGCCCGGCTCGAACCTAATCACTCGGATAACAAGGCGAAAGATCTTAGTCACAAAGTGACCAATGCGGCCAGCAAGCTTTCGGCTAACGTGGAAGCCAAGGCTGCAAAAGCCAGTAAAGGCGCCAAGAAGGTGGCGACCCGCCTCGACTCGGGTCACCGAAAAACGCCCTGATCCTGCTTCGTGAACGAAAGTCAAAGGCCGCTGACTGCGTTGCATTAATCAGGAGGCGCACCGTAAGATGTAGTTCTCATGCTGAGCAGCGCAACACTCTTTCGACCGACCTTTAGAGATAGCCTCTTCATAGCCGATAATCCCGCGAGGCTATAAAAGGTCGGCTGTAGGAGCGAATGAACGGACGCCTTACGTCCTAAGTGAAGGCGCTTCAATTACAACTGTTTGATACCTCGATGCGTTTCGCCAAAAAATCTGGGTCTCCACCATATTGGTGCGGGCCGGACCACCCTGATCGACGAGCCCCTGGCGCCGCTCTTTGGAGCGTCCGTGGTAGCCCGAGGGGCCTCCCAGCCTGAAGACAGAGTGGCCCCCCTCGCCAAGACAGGGAGGGAAATCCGTGCGTTCGCCCATACTGAATAGCGCGGAGCCAAGTTTCATACCTACATAACGAAGAAGTTCTCTGAGGAGTTTCTGCTCCGGCTTTCCTGATTTGACTATAAATACAAAATATTCTATAATTATGGATGTGGGGATTGTGTTTCCCGGAACTACACTCCGCGTTTGCAAAGCGCTTGGGTTTTCACTTAATTATGTGTCTTGGTAGGGTCACTGTTCTTTACGTTGTGGCTCACCGGGAAGGCGACGACGGTATCGATGGCTGTTTGACTTTTGTTGGAACGCCTGGCTGATCATGAAGAACTTAAAAACTCACGGAACGGGTTAAGGTTTAATCCCAGCACTTCGGCTATTTTAGTGTTGCTCGCCAACGTGATGAGTGATAGGCGTGTCAGAGGCCTCTTAAATCTTTTTCCTGAAAGAACACGGAGGAATTGCTATGGACGAAAAAAACGTTACTCAACAGGAAACCGAAACCATCATCGAGGCTGGTAATACGACTCAAAAAACGACTGCTTTAGAGACAACCTCAAGCTTTCCCAGACAAGTGTTAATCTCTCGTGTCACCCAATATGTGTTCGGAGTGCTGCTAGTGCTATTGGCCTTCCGGTTTATCCTCGGCGCGCTAGGCGCCAATCCGGTGAACGGATTCGCTAGCTTCATCAACGGTGTCACCAATCCCTTCACCAGTCCCTTTTATGGCCTTTTCGGCTATACCGCCCCTAGCGGGGTCGCACATCTTCAGATTTATACTTTGGTCGCCATGGCAGTCTATGCCCTCGTTGCCTGGGGGATCGCTAAGGCAGTCACCATCAACCGAGCCTAAGCAGTGCCGGAGGAGCTGGGCGCAGGGCACGCCAATACCCTAAGTGGGCCCAGGCTCGCCTCTGGAAACATTCCAGGCAACTGGGTCCGGCAACGCTGGGTGCAGCTGCACGGCGTTTAGCGCTACGGGCTAATTAATCGTGGAAATCGAGCTGTCTTCTCACCTGGACGGTTCACCCAGGAGCCCGGAACCCGTGGTTGGATACGGCATAGCATCTCAAGCACATCCTCCACATGCTGGGGGCCTCCGAGAATTTCCGTACACACGGTAATGGTTTCCAACGTTTGGGCTCGCGAGGATCCGGAACCGTGGGCGAATGAGATGCTCATGGCAAATCATCGACCACTCCAGCGCTAGGCGCTTTGCCCATTAAGGTGTAATCGAGCAGAGAGAGCAAATTTTCCGAGAGACGTGGGTTTGGGGCCTGCGCCAGATGGTAAATTTGGTGCATCCGCCGATGGTAGAGGTGATATTCAACGCGATACAAATCCTGGGGATTTTTCATCGAGAGCCTCCTTATAGCCGCTAAAACGAAGACCCGGTTACGAGATCGTCCGCGGAGTACCAATCTGAGAAAGGATGGCCGCAAGAGGCAGAAGTAGGAAAGTAAGGGGGCAAGATCCGATGAAACTCAAAACCCAGTATAGCATATTATATGCATCAATATCAGTAGTTTGCGGAAGGGGGTCCGCCTTAAAATTGTGATCACACGGCAATCCTCCGAGAAAGGGGTACGAGCTGAGCCCATGGGTCCTTTCGCCAGAATGCTTGCCAATGTCTGGAACGATGCAGCGCACGCAGGGCTGCGATCGCTTGAGTTCCCGCTTCCATCCACCGCATTCCACTTCCACTTTCTCGTGGTTTGAGCAGCGTTTTGTAGGCACTTTCGATCATCCCGGACCCAATGGGGAACCCAGCTAACCGGTAGCGCGGGTAGTCGAGGCGGGCGCGATGAAACACGAAACAGGCTGGTTCGCGCGCCACGGGTTTCTGAGCCGCCGCCTTCATGGCGAAGCCGATGAAGGCCATCCTGGCCCACACCGCATGGGCGATGGCTCCAATGGGCTGACTGGCATGATAGAAATCGAGAATTCCCCCCACGTCTTACCGGCTACGCGTAAGTGTACTTCGATGTGCTCCCAAATCCAGGAGGCTCCGTCGGCGACGAGAACGATTTATCGGCAGGAGGGATCCTCTAACCCGACCGATAACACGTGGGCGTACCACCGGGCCCGGAAGTCCGCCTGGGGCTCAAATCCCACACCATGGTCCACGGGTCCGTAGGAGGGTTTCGCATCCTTATCCTCCTCCGCGGATAGCGGATGGGGGATCGGTTCGAAATGGGTACATACGTCCGATTTTTCTCTCGTACCATCCCCGATGGCCGTCCTAATCTTTACCCATAGTCAAGAATATCTTTCCTGAACCACGCGAGACGCGAGGCGAATAGGGATCGG
>JAKAAL010000737.1 GCA_021802375.1 Bacillota bacterium
TTTCTTCACGATATTGTTGGCGATATGCCGCAATTCTTCCAATACAAAGCCTGGGATGATCAACGGCCCTTCAAGAAACCCACTCTGGCAAATATCAGCAATACGCCCATCAATAATCACGGATGTGTCCAAGATTTTCGGTTTAGAAACGTCCCCGGCGGCCGCTAGAGGAACTCGTTCCCGATGTTTAACCCGTGGCAACCAGTTTTGTGGGCGCATAATTTCATCTTTTTTCCGCAGTCCAACCAAGAGCCCCAAATATCCCAGCCCTACAGTGATGGCCACACGCAGCAAGTCTCCATAGAGCCCCAAGCCTCCCAACTCCGCTGTCAGCAAAAAGGCAATCACCAGACCAAGTACCAAACCGACTGAACCGGCCAACAAATCTTGCATTGGCGTTCTCTGCAACCGCCACTCAGCCCAGGTAATGCCACGACTAGCCCATTTAACCAGAATAGGTCCCAGCAAGTAACCAATAAGCCCGCCCAAGACCAGACCCAGGGCTAGAAAAATTTCAGTTCGCATTGACCCCAGTGTATGAAGATAGGGCCAGGCGTCTACGGCTGCTAAGTTTTGGAACATAATACCCAGACCCAGCAGGGCCCCAACGATGGTGAGAATCTGTCGCATGATTCGGCCCATACACCAAACACCTCCCTCTTCTCGTCAGAGACGTCACCTTTATCCAAACGTCCCATAATTTAGTCTTCCCGGAGGCGTCCTTTACAATACTTAAGAATTAAAAGTGCTAAACCTTTTTCCCGCCTCTCGGGCGATCATACCATACCTCGCGACGAGCTAGAAAGCATCCGCTGATCCCTGTTTGACATAGCTCTTGTCCCACTCCTACAATAGGTCCAAGAGTCATGCCGAAAAGAGGGAGATGCGGAAGTGTCTCAAGATCGAGATGTCCTTAAAGAATCATTGGTGGATCGCTTTCAAGAGTTGGTCAACGAGGTCCTCGTCCGCCACCATAGTATATTGGATGTGTTAAGCAAGTTGGCCGAATCGGAGAGTCGGATCAACCGTGCCCTAACAAAATCGGTAACAGGGTGTGGATGCATTCAAATTCAGGCATCTCGCCAACAATATCGTGAAGAAATTCCTTATGATGCGCTTCATCAAAATGTTGCCTCACATATTGTCGGTAAAATATGTGAAAAGGACCGGGAAACCCTCGAGGAAGAAATGGGACAGCTTTTGTTCTACCTTACGGCGTTGGCCAATCTGTTGGACATTAGTCTTTATGACACATTGGTTAAAAAGTACAATGAAGCCAACACCTTAGGCCGCTTCTATCTTAGTTGACCCAGGGTTCGCTCTCATGAAACATAACCCAAATGGACCGAGCCCGTTGCGGCCCCACTTCACGAATCCGGTCCAACTCAGCCGTCGTCGCCCGTCGTAGTCGGGTCAACGACCCGAACTCTTGGATGACATCACGAATGATGCTTTCGGGCAATCGCGGAACCGCGTGGAGAATGCGAAACCCGCGCGGGTCCATATGCTCTGGCGTATGGCGATATCCTAAAGCCTTGGTCCACTGTTCGGGACCCCACTGCGCCGCATCTGCAATTTCGGGGTCCAAAATCGGTATAGTGGCATGAGCGCGATAATCCATCCAAATCCACTGCCATTCCCGACGCAAATCGGGGTATTCTTCGAGTTGCAAATCTACCAAATGCCCATCTTGGCCGAGTTCGACTACATATCGGCGAATCTCGCCCCGAATTTGGATCGCTATAAGAGTCCTGCGCAAGAGCTCTGTTACATCATCCAACCGTACTTCGTCCCGTATCTCTGCTTCGGTCAGCCGACGTGCGCCACTACGGTACAATCGATCATATCGCGACAGGGACGCCAATGCCCCGGTGGCTTTGGTGAGAATGAAGGCCAAATCGTGTAGCACATACCGCGTCTGCTTCCAGTATAGGGTAACCACACTGCGTCGCTGGGATACGGTCACCACAATGGCATCTCGGGTGCGGGCCACCCGTTCTGCTGTACGGTGTCGCATCCCGGTTTCGGACGACGACGCCCCCAATTTCGGTACAAGTTCGACGTTTGCGCGCAGGATGCGGGTCAGGTCATGGTCCAGCAATATGGCTCCGTCCATCTTGGCCAGTTCGTATACCTGCGCCGCATTAAACGGCACATTCAAAACAAAGCCGCCCTGGCAATCAAGATCGATATCGGGTTCTCCCCCTATCACCAACAAAGCCCCCGTTCGCGCTTTAATAATGTTGTCGATAGCTTCGCGCAAGCCAGTGCCGGGCGCTACCTTGGTGAGAATTTCCAGCATCGGATCCATTGCCATCGTCTCCATAAACCCTACTATCTAAGGATTAGTTCGTGTCCACGTCAGGATTCAATCCGAGACGGATCGCCGCCTGTGCGGCGGTAACCACCCCGGTCGCAGCAATTCCAGGATAAATCTCCGCGACTTTTCCGGGGATCAGCCCCCGTTTGAACCCTAAACTCTGTGCTTCCTTAAGCCGGTCTGCAATACGTCCTACCCGCCGTAATTCGCCCGTCAAGCCTACTTCCCCTGCTACCACCCATTCTGGAGCCACCGGTATCCCACGAATACTTGACAACGCCGCACATAAGATGCCTAGGTCCAACCCGGGGTCATCCAAGGATACCCCACCGGTTAATTTAAAATACGCATCCATTTCTGAGATTCGAACTCTTAAATGACGTTCCATCACCGCCAGCACCAGCGCTGCCCGATGCGGGTCTAGTCCGGATACCACCCGTCGCGGTGTTCCGTAAGACCGAACCAGAAGCGCCTGCACCTCCACCAAAATCGGTCGCGTTCCTTCAATCGCGGCCACCACTGCAGACCCGGCAGCATCCAGTGGACGCTCGGCCAACAAGCTGCGCGACGGATCCTCAACCGCAACCAACCCCTCACCTTCCATCGCAAACAAACCGAGTTCGTTAGTGGCACCAAATCGGTTTTTAATCCCTCTTAGGGTACGAAACGGATGTTGCCGGTCTCCTTCAAACATTAATACCACATCGACCAGGTGTTCAACCACCCGAGGTCCTGCTAGCGCTTCAATGGACAATGTCTTCATCCTGTCGTGCCAATTCGTTTGACCACAGGTACCCAGGCCCTTTAGGTGTCATGATTGGCCGCAACCAACTATAGCGCCCAGGTTCAGGAGTCCAACCAGATACCACCTGAGGCACTCCCCGATGGCGCCATAATTGAGCCAATGGGGTCAAGTCTTTGCCACATAATGGTTGTAAGCGGCCATATTCCCGGTCTATCAAGGCTAGTACATCGATCGCAGTGTGAATAGATGACCAAGATATGCCATTATCTTCTGCCATCTTGTCAGCCAACCGCAACAGCACATTCCAGTGACGATTTCCCAATCGCACAGCACAGTCATAAGACAAACTAATATGGTCCGACCAC
>JAKAAL010000738.1 GCA_021802375.1 Bacillota bacterium
ATCACGACCTTTGGAATTCTAGGCAAGGGACTAGATACCCTGACGTCTGGCATGGCCCTGGGGCACGACATGGTCGTAGGCTGCTATCACAAAAATTTGATGGCTTACACCACGACCAACTACGCCAACATCAATGCCGTTAGCAGTCAGGTCTCCGGTGTGAGCACGCAAGTGTCCAGAGTGAGCACGAAACTCGGTGCCATCAGCGGACAAATTTCGGCCGTAGCACAGTCGGTCGGAAATACCTTAGCAGTCATCAAATCAGACTTCTCGACGGTATTTAGTGACTTCAGCACGCTCGAAACCAACCTGAGCAATGGTGTCAACACCATCTTGGCTGCCTTAAAGACGGACTTCACCAAGGAAATGTCTGCTCTGGGCGTATTGCAACAAAGTGTCAACACGGCCAACGCGGGCATTGTGACCAACCGACATAAGTTAGATGTTCTGACCGTTAACTTGGCTCAAGACGCCAAAACCATGGAAGGTCAACTGACCAGCGCTCATAACCTACAACTGGAGCAAATCCTGTCGAAGGGGACGCTGATCGTGACCATGGCCCTGCCCAACGCGGACGGGGGTCGGTTAAACACGGTCCAACAACTCGATGCTGCCATTATCGTCGCCGCCCAGAAAGCAGGGCTATCGGTCACACAAGCCCAAGGCGAATGGCAAACGGCTAACACGGAACTCGGCAAGGGAGCCTACGCACGAGCCTATCTAGACTATGCGAAGGCCTACCAATTCGTCCAATCCAAGCTTGCTCAGACGGAGTAGGCCATCAAATCAAGCAGCAGAGCAGCATTATACGCTCTGCTGCTTTTTTGCGGCTATGTACGATACCACGTGAGGTTAGAATTGTTCCCTCGTTAGTCCAAACCGCCATCATTCGCAAATTCCCCAGTTCAACCAAGATTGGAATAGGAGATCTGAATTCGATAGGCTCCGCTTCCATCCCCGCCCATTGGAATCGGCACGCGAAAATCCCACCCGTAGAACTACTTACCATGAGCTACCACAATGGTTGAGGGCAGATGCTGTGGCACGAACGAGCCCAACCGGGCCTCACCGAACATCGGGCACCGTGACCGTTTTATCGTCACACTCGTCGATAAAGATCGATATGCCCTCCTGAAGGCAAGCATTCGTTATACCACACGTCGGCCAGGCTCAAAACCTGCCACGGATGATCCCAGCCTTGCGCGTTTTTCTGAAACACCAATACATGCGTGACAGCGAAGGCTGCATGGACCACCCCCGCATCCCGGGTGTACCACACCAAGACGTCCGAGGGGATGACCGCTGACCCTTCGCTTATCTTGCGTAACTCGGTCACTTTCACATACCCTTGCGCCCGAAGCAGACGGAAAAACGGCTCGGGATGGAGCCACTGAGCCATCAGACAACGACTTTGGGGATAATGGTGGGGCCCACTTCCTCCAACCACCATGGCTATCGTGGCAGCAAAGCAATTCGGACCACTCTCAGCGGCAAACGTTCCGGCATATTCGGTGATCAGGGCATAAGGCACACGCTCGTGGGCGGGTTCGAGATCTAAGACCGTGGATCGGTCGTACTGATGCCGATTGCTAAGCCACTTCAATACCCATTCTTTGCGGACATCCATGCTATATTGCGCCCAGTCCGCCGCGGTAAGAAGGTAAAACCACCGTCCATCTACGGTGACGGTGGTGTTGACGGGGCGTTCCCCCTCCAAAAACCAGTCCGCGTCATAAACGTGCCCGCGTCCACACCTAACTTGATACGCTAGCAACTTCTCCAAGAGCGTAGGACTCAAGACACTCAACTGGTGGGCAGGAAGAAGTGTCCGCCATGCGGAATCGGCAAGCGACAGCCTACCCACGTGATAAACGTCTACATAGTCTAAGGAAAAGCACGGATAGCTCGCAGAAAATTCTTGCCGAGTGTATACGGCAACGCCTGCCTGAAGAAGGGCACTCAGGGTTTGGCTATCCTCAAAATAATATAAATCTGAAGCGGGCACAAATCGTTGGATCAGCTGCTGCAAGGTCGTGTCAGTCATTACGCAATCGCCCTCGGCGGCCATCGGAGCGCATCCCTCCCTTCGCTGTCTCTGTGTCAGCTTGAACCAGACACACCCCAGCGTCGTAAACACGACGCCTCGTTGGATTCCGCTGGTCGTGATCACCTTTGATGGCTAAGCCATTTTTAAAGCCTAGGCGCATATGCCCTATCCCCGTTTTTTACCATACCGAAATTAATCGATGCCGCGACGACGATCGAGCCATGGATGGGGGAGGGCTTAATCACGGTTAAGGGCCAAGATCATGAGTCGATCTAAGAGGCTCGCGTAGGAAACGCCAGATGCTTGCCATAGTACCGGATACATGCTGTAAGGAGTAAACCCGGGCAAAGTATTGACCTCATTCAACAAAATTCTTCCGGTTTGCCGCTCCCAAAAGAAGTCGACTCGCGCCAGCCCTGCGAGGTCCAAGGCATGAAATGCCCGAATCGCCATGGCACGCATGGACTCAGATACCTCACCGGGAATATTGGCGGGTATGGTCATGACCGTCCCCTGATCCCCATACTTAGCGTCATAATCATAAAAATCATGGCCTTGCACTTGCACTTCTCCGACCACTGAAGCCTCCGCCGCCTGCGAACCTAAGATCCCCACTTCAAATTCACGGGCATCAACGCCCTCTTCCGCAATGAGCCGTCGATCATAGTGTTGGGCTAAATCAATGGCCGCTTCTAGTCGCTCACGGTTCCCTGCCTTGGATACTCCCACACTAGACCCTAGGTTGGCCGGTTTAACGAAAATGGGATAGGGCAATTTTCGCTCTATCTCCGTCAATACCGCTTGACGATCCGTTCGCCACTGCCCACGAGAAAACCCATGATAGCCCACCTGGGCGATGCCGTGAGCACCGAGCATCGTCTTCATTGCCACCTTATCCATACCAAGGGCTGATCCTAGCACGCCAGAGCCGACGTAGGCAATACCCGCTAGTTCCAACAACCCTTGGACACTTCCGTCTTCTCCGAACGGGCCGTGCAACATGGGGATCACCACATCAGCGAATGGGCTCCCAGCTTGGGCTTGAAAAAGCTGAAGGAGCCCTTTTTCGCCTTCCTTGGAGGTTAACCCCAGGGACAAGGCCTCCGGAGCGCTGCCGATGGCGCGGCGCATTATATCGAGTGCGGGCCGACCGGCATTCCACTTTCCTTCTCGGCTAATCGCCACTGGTATTAATTCATACGGCCCGGACGATAGGGCTTCCAATACGGCCTTGGCAGACATCATCGAGACCTGATGCTCCTCAGATTTTCCACCAAAGAGCACTGCCACCCTCAACTTTTTAGGCAATCTAAAATCCACTCCTTTAGGGACGATCCCTTCGTTACGGCATCATACGAGTCGACTTGCCTGGGGTTAA
>JAKAAL010000739.1 GCA_021802375.1 Bacillota bacterium
CGCCGGGTACGGCGGGCTCATCTTCCAATCCCATCGCCCTCGCGCCGGATGCTGAAGCATCCGACGGGACACGAATATCCCAATTCGCCGCCTTCGTGAATGGAACCTGGAGTGTCGGGAGTACAGTGGCTGCCAACCCCTCCGGGAAAGGAGAACAGGTGGAAGAGCCGCCGCATACCGTCTATATCCTCACTACGATCCGGATACACTTCGGAATAAGTGCCCTCCAGATAGGTATTCGCGAGGGTGGCCGGTGCCCCGTGCCCAGGACCCGCTATGTATAACATGTTTACATCATAACGCCGGATGATTCGATTGAGATGGACCCAGATAAAGTTTTGACCGGGATCGGATCCCCAGTGCCCTAACAGCCTAGGTTTGATATCGCTGACCGTGAGCCGGGTCTTGAGCAAGGGATTGTCTTTCAGGTAAAGCATTCCCAGGGCCAGGTAGTTTGCAGCCCGCCACCACGCATGCAACCGCTCGTGTTCCTGCGATGTTAATGGGGAGTTGGGTCGTAGATGCGCCATCTCATCATCTCCCGCCTTAGATATCGTGACGCCTCAGGTAACCTCTCGGTGTGCTGAAATCAACATGAATCAAACACGTTTCGTGTCGGTGCTTAAGTATTTAATCATGGCACAATGTTTCTCTCATGATGAGCTTGTTCGCTCGAACTCGCAAGAGGGCTGCCCCACCTGACGCTAATCTTTACCCATGCGGGAACCCATATTTCGAGGCCGGTGGCAATGGCCGCGATCGATAAGGAACTACTACAGCCAATCCGCGCTCAAGCGTTTTTCTGTCCCGTAGACACGGACGATAGCGGAGTAGCGATGTCCTCAAGTGATTGCCGCTCCGCGTTTACGCCGAAGAACCAACCAATGATGCCGCCTGCAAACATGATGGCAGCACCGACATAATATCCAATGGTCAAGGGGCCCGCATGTGTGCCGTGGCCGATTAGACTTGCAAAGATAGTGGGCGCGGCCACTCCGCCCACCAATTGAGAAATCGCAAAAAAGAATGAGATGGCTTGTGAGCGCAACTCTAGCGGGAAGATCTCGCTCACGGTCAAATAGGCAGAAGAAGCCCCGGCCGATGCTAAGAAAAATACAGCGCACCATAGTAGCGTTTGCGTGGTGGCAGTCAGAACCCCTTGATGGAACAGCCACGCCGACACCGCGAGTAGGATCGCGGACGTGCCATAGGTAAACAGAATCATCTTGCGCCGGCCGACCGTATCAAAGAGGTTCCCGATAAGTAGAGGGCCCGCTAAATTACCGACCGCGAACGGAAAGAAGTAATACCCGATATGGTCGGGGACAACATGGTAGAAGTGGGCAAGAACTAGGGCGTACGAGAAGAATATGGCATTGTAAAGAAACGATTGGGTTACCATCATGGACAATCCGAGAAATGACCGCGAGGGATACTTGCGGAACATCGTTCGCGCGATCTGTGTATAGGAGACCTTTCCGTGGCCGGTGACGGCCATCGCCTTACTAAGAGGAACCGCTTCCAGTTTGACCCCGCGGGCACGAATTTTCTGTTCAATTTCTGTGACGATGCGGCGTGCTCGGTCAAGCCGACCGTGGGTCATTAACCAACGCGGACTTTCGGGAATGAAGCGCCGCACATAGATGATGATGAGCCCGATAAACGGACCGATGAAGAAACTAAGACGCCATCCTACATTGACCGGGAGTATGTGAGGATTCAGCAGGGGAACCGACAAGGCCGCCCCAATCATGGCGCCGGCCCAATAGGTTCCGTTAATCGCAATGTCAACGCGACCCCGATGGGTGGGAGGGATTAGCTCATCAATAGCGGAATTGATCGCAACGTATTCTCCCCCAATGCCAGCTCCGGCCAGGAAGCGAAACGTTAACAAGACCCACAAGGTCGGAGACAGACCCGCCAATCCACTCGCTACGAGATAGAGGAGTAACGTCCAGAGGAAAAAACGCTTGCGACCTAACATGTCCGTTAGTCGGCCAAATACTAGAGCGCCGATAACCTCACCTAATAAGTAAGCCGTCCCCACCAGTCCTACCTCGACACTGGTCAGCCCGAGGGTTGCACGGTTCTGAAGGACAGGGCTCACGCTAGACACAATTTGGATCTCGAGTCCATCTAGGATCCAAGAGACCCCCAGACCGACAATAACCAGCCAATGGAATCGACTCCATGGCAAGCGATCCATGCGTGCAGGGACTCGACTTTGCAAGGAGTCCGAATGCGGTCCACGTAGCATAAGAGTGACCTCGCTAATCTAGACCTATGGCCTCAATCCCCCGAAACTTCGATGTAATGATGGAACAACGAGTCGCCGTACGGTTAGTCGTAGTGTATCATAAGAAGGCCTCTTACCTCATCACGAGCACTCGGACTGAGCGGCGTCTCGGCAGAGGAGACAAACCAATTCTTATCATGAGGATAGTCCCCGGCTTGCGACTTTATTTTACAACGTTCCATCGACTTTACCCTCAATGGCTGTGCTGCCTCTGTCACGTGACCAGACGAGTCCTCTCGCCCCACCCGCCGTTGCCCTTGGGAAAGATGCCGTGGGGTTGGGTCGTTCGCGCCGATGGAAATCGTTTAGTCCGTTTTTAACCTTGCCCGAATCCCATGGCCAGGCCCTACTTCGGGCGTTAGGCTCCGGTAGGGGTCATTGACTGCTCGGCCCCCGGATTTTCCGACAGAGTTTAATCATTAAGAGACTCGACCGTCAAGTGGACCGGTACTGTAGCAATCACCACGTCACTCCGGGTACGAATCGCCGCCATAATGGTGTGTTCCATTCGATTGTGTAACAACCCAGCGACAAAATTCTTCGGAATGATTTCCGGAATTAATACCGTCACACGTCCCTTGGCGTGTCGGTCCATCGTGTTGATAAATCGGAGAAGTGGACGCACAACCGAGTGATATTGCGATTTCAGGATCACCAACCGGGCCGGTGGCGCCCAGTCCGCCCATTCGTTCTGAAATAACGTGCCCTTCGCAACATCATCATCCGCGTCAAAGAGGACGACCACCGCAATCACCTCGTCACTGAAAGACAGGGCATGCTCCACGGCATACCGCGTGAGTGTCGTCAATGTCGGGCTTAAAGGCACCACCACAATCGGTTTAGCCAGTTCCTTCACAGGGTCGGGAAGTTGGCCGGCATGAAGCATATGGTCCATGCGCTGATAATACCGACCTACGCGACGAAAGATTACAATGAAGACCGGAATCACAATGACCACCACCCAGGCCCCCCTTGAAAACTTGGTGAGGACAAAGAGCGCGGTAGCCGTTGCTGTAAGAAACGCCCCAAATAAATTGAGACTCGAACGTAGCCGCCATCCAGGTGGACGGCTTTTTCGCCAATGTATCACCATCCCCGTCTGCGATTTTGGTGTTATCCTATAGTCA
>JAKAAL010000740.1 GCA_021802375.1 Bacillota bacterium
ATACGCAAACGACCACGAGCTCTCCCCAATCGGTGGCGATGGGCGAGGCTATCGCTCAAGAACTGCATAAGGCCTTGAACCTAACTTTTAAAATCGAGCCTAGCAATAGTACGTTATATGGCGAGATGAGTTACGGGGGTATCGAACCCGGCATTCTTCCAGGCTATACCATTGACACCGGTTTGACGAACTGGAATCAGACGGAACAGTGGCCGCTTGGGGCGGATCAGTGGGTAACGATCGAAAACTCGGGCACCGTGGGGCCAACATCCTTCGCCCGATACGCGGAGAACTGGGCATTTCACGCCTATAATCCCCTGGAAGTGAAGGCATGGGGAAATCCACAAAACAGTGCTCTGGGCGTTTCCTTTGCGAGTTGGAAGCCTCTCATTGCCAGCGCAGAAAAGGATCTGGCATTTTTGAAGGCTTGGACGGCCAAACAACCTCCCGCCTACCGGGCGGCGCTCACCGTGCCCGGAACACCGAGTGGTGCCACTGAACTGAAAAACTTTGAGGCAGCCTGGAAGACGGCTAAGTCGCCGGCAGAGAAGCACGCTGCATGGGTGAACATGTGGAAGTGGGTGGGGTCTTACTCTAACGGTGGCGAATATGGTTCCACGATTGGCTTACAGGATCAGGTCTACATTGACCAGCATCAACCCAAATTAGAGTATGACATGAGGATGTGGGAGGCGGAACTGGGCAATGCAGCCAGTGCCAAGACGGCGGCTCACCTCGCAGCAGACATGGCCAACGCCATGATCCGAAGTGGGTACGTGGTTCCCTTGAACTATGCCGAGACGATTTATGCTTCGAAGCCGGGTCTCAGCGGAGTTCAGCCCAACCCTTATACCTGGGGCTTCTTCTATCAATTGCAGTACCTAAAACTGACGCCAGCACACTCCCCGTCATAAAGGGGAAAACGTCGTATCGGATCACCCGTTACGATGAGTCAGGCGGCATGTTCAGCATGCCGCCTGACTCATCGTCGGTGGCAGCCGCAGGCAAAATAGGAAAAGGCGATGCCAGATAGTCTCGCCACCGAACACACGCCAGAAGACATGTTCATCAAGATCGTGCGCGTCCCTCGTGGGAGGCGCGTGTGCTTTTCAGAAGGCTGCACGACGTGCTTATCACAGGAGTAGCCTGGACAAATGATGATCCGCGAGGCCAGCTGGCGCGTGATGTCGGTCGTACGCCAGTCAGGGCGGGGGGCGGGTCCTCCTCCCGAAACTACGCAGCATAGTTGGGAAGATACCGGGCGTAGTGGATCTTCGCTCAATGTAGCATGGGGATTGCACTACCAATGCAGGAGGGTGAGGTTAGACACCAGGGTCAGGGTCACCTTCGACGGCGAAAGCTTCTTTAAATAGGGAGGTGGATGCTTATGAAATGGAACGCCAAGGTTAAAGTGTTGTTCGGTGTTTCGGGACTTTTGGTTACTCCGAGCCTTTCATTAGGACTTCCTTTAGCACGCGCTAACACGGTTCACATCACATTTTGGGAAAGTTACGTGGCAGACGACCAAGTACCTCTCCATCACCTGATTGCGCAGTTCAATCGAACCCATCCAGGCATCGTCGTCAAGACTCAGTATGTGCCTTCGGGTACTGGAGAGCAGAAGCTCGTGGCCGCCGTAGCCAGTGGAACCGCGCCCGACGTTGCATGGATTCAGGGGGATCTCCAGCCCTTGGTGCAGGGCCATGCGATATATAATCTCTCGAAGTGGTACCATCAAATTCCTCAAGCCACCCGAGCCAGGATTTATCCCTCGCTGGTGGAAAACGCAAAGTGGCAGGGCAAGCTTTTTTCTGTGCCTATCGAAGCGACCGACTTAGGGATCGTATACAACGTGCAGCTGTTTCAACAGGCTCACCTTGCACTGCCCACCAAACAGTGGACGTGGCAACAATTTGCCTCTGATGTCAAACGGCTAAGCGACCGGGCCAAGAAACAGTACGGCTTTATGGTGCCAGATCTCGTTGGTAGCCTGGCTGGCTATGAATCGTGGATTTTCCAGCCGTTTATGTGGGATGCCGGGGGACGTTACGCTGGGCCCAAAGGAAAGCCCATCACCTACAATGACGCAGGCGCGGTCAAAGCGTTGGAATTCTGGCATTCGTTGGTAACCAAAGACGGTGCGATCTTGTCTTCCGCCGCCTCATCCAATGCGTTTCAGACGGGGAAGTTAGCCATGTATATTGACGGTCCATGGGATATTCCGTCGTTTGCTAAACTCCCGTTTAAATGGGGCGTAGCCTGGCTGCCCAAGGGGCCAAAGGTTCAAACCACGAATGTAGGTGGCGAGTACTTGGCCGTGTTTAGGCAATCCACGCATCCGATGCAAGCGTGGGACTTTGTCAAATGGTGGATGGCACCGGCACAAGAGACGAAATGGGCGGTCTCCTCGGGCTATTTGCCGATCACATCAGGGGTCAGCCAGGTTCCCGCCTGGAAGTCGTATGCTAAAACCAATCAAGGGGCCTCCGCCTTTGCGTCGGAGCTTAAGATGGGGTACACCGAACCAGGAATCGTCGATCAGAATCAGACCGATGCCAACTTGGCTACGGCCATCCAAGAGGTGCTCCTAGGCAAGGCCTCAGCGAAAGCGGCCCTTAGCCAGGCAGTTAAAACCAGCAACCAGGAAATCGCCTCTGGAGGGGCATAGTCTTTGAGATCTGTGGGGGGGTATCGGCCGCGGACACGGGTGATACCCCTTTGTCATGCCGAAAGGGGTAAGCCGGATGCTCGTACGGAACCGATCGACAGGAAGCGTCATCCGCCATGCTAAGCGATGGCAAAACACGTGGAGCGGTTTTCTCTTTGTGTTGCCGACAATCATTGTGCTGCTCGTCTTTGTCGCGATTCCTATGGGGGATTCCTTTTGGATGAGCTTTCGTAACTGGAATCTATTTGGGCCATCGCATTTCGTTGGAACCCAGAATTATGCTGATTTAATACGCGACCCGCTGTTTCGCCAATCGGCTTGGAATACCTTGTATTTTACTGGCGTCAGCGTCCCTCTCACCATGTTCATGGCGTTGGTCGTAGCGCTTCTACTAAATCGGCCGCTGCGCTTTTCCACCGTGTACCGGACGGCCTTCTTTGCTCCGGTGGTGACGTCCATGGTTGCGGTGTCGTTGGTGTGGTCCCTCTTATTTGATCCCACGTATGGCATCTTAGATTTCTTGCTCAAGGCCGTGGGACTGGGAGGGGTTGCTTGGCTTAGCCAGCCTGGATGGGCCATGTTGGGAATTGTTCTCGTGAGCGCGTGGAAGGGCTTGGGATGGGACATGTTGATCTTCCTGGCTGGCCTACAGGGAATTCCAGAACCCCTTTACGAGGCGGCCCGAATTGACGGAGCGAATGGATGGCACCAGTTTTGGCGGGTCACCTGGCCTTTGCTTACGCCTACAACAATTT
>JAKAAL010000741.1 GCA_021802375.1 Bacillota bacterium
GCCATCGTCGCCTTAACCACCGCGGCCATCAGCAACTCTAAGGCAGTAATCGCCGTGCAGCGCGATGTAGTCGCTATAGCAGTGTTAGTCGTCGTGGTGATTTTGTTTGCGACACGCGTCAGCATGCCGGAATCCTTCTTATGGCTTCACAAAAAGGGGAAAACCGAACAGCTCGAAAAAACCATTCGCAGCTATTTCGGAGCAAATGTCGAAGCGGAGGCTATAGCCCGAGATGCCATTCAATCCCAGACCCGCCCGGTTCCAGTCAAGCGCAGTCCCAGCTATGCCGTATTTACCATGATCATCATGATCGTGGTCGCCACCGCCAACACGGTCGGATTTGGCCTCATGGCCTATGCTCTGGCCTTTGCCTTCTTCCCCCATCTACAGCCGACCATCTTGGCAGTGTTTGAAGGGGCTGGCTTTGTCATCGGGTTTATCGGACTCATTGCGGACCGCGTCTCGCGAAAGAAGTTTCTTTTTTGGAGCTTTTTGGGCACGTTCGTTATGACCGTGATTGTGGGTCTCACCACCAGTATATGGACCCATGACATGGCGCTGTTTTGGGTTCTTTTAGTCATACTGGCCGGTGTCAACTCGCTCTGCTATTTGACGGAGGACACGATCAAGGGCGAAGTGTGGCCCACGCTGCATCGGGGCACGCTCACTGCTTTGGCGCGGTTTGTGTCAATCGGTCTTTATATTCCAGCCATCTACCTCACCGCCACCATGTCCCCTACGCACTACATTTTGTTCAATGCGGCCATATGGC
Organism: Bacillota bacterium; assembly: GCA_021802375.1. Next base: position 773 of record JAKAAL010000741.1, read on the forward strand.
TCGCGGGCACCCTGGCCGCTGGCGCTTGGCTCATTTGGGGTCACGAAACCGGTGCAGGCCTAAGCATTCAAGTTGCATCCGGCGAAGCCTAGCGGAGATCCTTGAGGCGACACAGCTGCCCCTTTAAAGGGCAGCTGTTGCTTCGTCGGGAACCATTTGACTCTTGCTCACGGCGAGGTCATCGTTTCCGAGGGCTTAGGACAACTAGGGCTGATATCCCCACGCCTAAAGATTCTATCGATGCTATTGGGGACTTGCGCTCGAATCTGGTAACACCCGGCTATGAGAATCTCTCTATCGCCAGCAACCGCAAGGGCGGCCCATAAAAGGGCCGCCCCATCGCATCAGCGACCGAGAGCCTACCGCATTAAACGGTTGGTTCTGCCGACACATCCGGCGGGTTGGATTCATGCGACTCGGCTCGCCGCAAGAGTTCTTGGTCAATTACGCTCATCATGTCCTGGATGTCCGCTTGGCGCACTTCCAGATGGCGCTTGACCGAGCGCAGAGCAAAGTCGTCCATGTGACGCACCATCTCTTCGCGCGGGAAGCCAACCATACCGCGAAGGTTTCCCGTGACGTTGTTCACAAAACCTTGTATCCAGTCGGTAAACTGACCCGGATTAAAGGGCCCGCCGTTCCACTCGCCCATGCAATCCCCTCCTCTTCCTCTCTTTTTGCTCTTGTTCTTGTTGCAAAGAAAGGCCGTTTTCTTGGATTATACTCTACTCGGTCAAATTGGTTATTCCACCATTTGGTTAATCGACAAATATCGATACCGGGTTGCATCAATTGACAAATATTGCGATAATTGGAGGATACCAAATTCACGTAGCCCGCCCCCGGGGTTCGAATCGCTAGGGAGGCGAATCTGGATGATGAGCGTGCAACAGCAATTAATTGGTCGACATCTATGGGTCAAGCGCAATCCACCCTGGAGCGCCGTATTAGATACGTTAGCTTTGCCACTATTGCGCGATAACGAGCGCGATGAACTGATTGATTTAGTGGACTTGGACCGACGCAGTATCGATTGGGAAGCCATCCACGCCCGTAGCCAACATTTCTCTCAAGAAGCGCGCACCTTGTTGCGTATTGCCCACGCCCTTTATAATGGGGGGGACTGCCAACTCTCTGAGTTGGAACACTTGTCCAGTGCAGGACGGTCCGCCGCCATTTTGCTTATTGCGCAGCGGTATCGCGAATAATCCCCAAAGGAGATCCTGATGCCGGTTATCTATGCCCTATCCCATGTCCCTCCCGAGGTGAGCGCCTACGGGATGGCTAAGTATTCGCGCTCCAAAGTCTCCATGAAAGACAGCTTGCTCGATCTCTCGCAACAAAAAGCCGAAGCCTTTTTGAACACCTTTTATTTTTCGTATGGGCATGCCTCCATTGCTGATCTAGCCCATGTTCCCCTAGCCATTGAACAAGTGTCTTTGTTCGCGGCCATGGAGGTAGTGGATGAGCCGCTGTGGGATGGCCAAGAGCGCTCCACCCGCTATCAGGATTTCTCCAAAAATCCTTTTTATACCCCACCAGCAGCAGGTCCCCATTATGAAAAAGCGATCGGGTCGCTCTTTGACCTCTATCGCACCCTATTTAGTCAGGCCGAGTCCCATCTAGGCGAAAGCTACCCTAAACCTCACGACTTGGAACCGACCCTGTACCGACGCACCATACGAGCGCGCGCCTTTGATGTGGCCCGTTATGCGCTTCCCTTGGCCGCCCTCACCAGTCTTGGTCAGGTCACCAATGCCCGTGTACTTGAGCAACAAATTCGGCGGTTGATGGCCTCGCCTTATGCTGAACTGCGGGAGATTGCGGCGGGCATGAAGACCGCCGTGACCGACCGAATGCCTTTCAACCTTCTTGAGTCCCGGCTCGAACATCTTGGAATCCCAGTACCAGAGGCCATTTCAAACGAAATGAATCCGGGTCCGCTTGCCCCAACCTTGACCAAATATACCGATGCCGATGACTACATGATTCAAGTGCGCGACAACATCGCACCACTGATTCGCGACCGATTTGCGGGGGTCAGTCCTGCGATTGATCCCGTGGTCTTACACTCGCTCACGGATCCGGTTCTTGACATGTTGGCCGGCATCATTTACCAAGAGTCCGCCCTTTCCTATCACGACATCCTCGTGCGTCTTTCGGACTATTCGGAAGCGGAGCGAATGGAGATCATCGGCGACATTTTACACCGACGCGGGCCCCATGATGCCTGGCCTCGAATCTTGCAGCAACGGCCACTAATCGCTGACGTGTTGGTAGATGTTGGAGCATTTCGCGACTTAAATCGCCACCGCCGACTGGATAAAGTGGTACAGCGATTAGATCCCCGCTTGGGATATGACACCCCTGTGGAACTGGACCAGGTTGGCGCGAGCACACCCTATCAGTCGGCCTTGACCCAGCACTATGCCGGCCTGGCATCGTACTCAGCCGACGTCCTCCCGTATCTCTTGCCCTTGGGCCATCGCCGCCGGATCTTGCTAAGATTAGACTTTGCCGAGGCTGCATACCTAATTGAGTTGCGGAGCCGCTCCAGCCGTCATTTCAGTTACCGCCGCATTGCCCAGGCGCTGTATCAAAGCATTGAAAAAGCCTATCCCGCATTGGCCCGGGCGATCCGAG
>JAKAAL010000742.1 GCA_021802375.1 Bacillota bacterium
GATGTGCGCATGATGAAACAGTTCAACATTAATGCCGTGCGCACGTCCCATTATCCCCCGCACCCCTATTTTCTGGATCTCTGTGATCGGTATGGACTATACGTCATCGACGAAGCCGATCTCGAATGCCACGGCATGCTCCTGGTAGGGCGCTTTGACCAGCTCTCGGACGACCCCGAGTGGCAACCGGCGTATCTGGATCGCATGGAACGGATGGTGGAACGGGACAAAAACCACCCATCGGTCATCATGTGGTCCTTGGGCAATGAATCGGGCTATGGTCGCAATCATCATGCCATGGCGACCTGGGCAAAAGGCCGAGATGGCAGTCGGGTCATCCATTACGAGGGTGATCGTGAGGCGAACAGCGCGGATCTGTATAGCACCATGTATACTTCGGTACCCGAACTGGTGGGCTTGGGGCAAAAGGACAGCTTAGAAAAACCCCATATTCTCTGCGAATATGCCCATGCCATGGGTAACGGACCCGGGAGTCTGGAGGAATATTGGCAAACCTTCTACCGCTATCCCCGTCTCCAAGGCGGTTTTGTCTGGGAGTGGATTGACCACGGCCTCTGGCGGATGGACGATGCGGGCGGGCGGTATGCCTATGGGGGAGACTTTGGCGAATATCCGCACGACGGCCATTTTGTCATTGATGGCTTGCTGTTTCCTGACCGCACCCCGTCACCGGGACTGTTCGCCCTGAAAAAGGCGATAGAGCCGGTGCGGATTGAAGCGGACGGGGATGATGCCCATCGCTTTACCCTGGAAAACCGCTACGACTTCCTGGGACTCGAGCATCTGACCCTGGTATGGACGCTCTCAAATGGGGGTCGCTTGGTGGATAGCGGACAAGTGGATCTTCCCCATCTCCTGCCAGCGCAAACGGGCGCTCTCCGGATCCCCTGGCGCGAAGGAGTGCATGGGGACCTGCTTAGCCTTTCCGTTCGTCTGAAGACGCCCACGATCTGGGCCGATGCGGGTCACGAAGTTGCATTTGGGGAGCGCCAGCTAGCCCAAGAGCAGTCTTATTTGGCGGTCCCCAAGCCCTTATGGTGTGAGCAGTCGCACACGGCTCTTTCTATCTCTAATGGACAAGACGCGGTGCAGTTTCGACTGGCTACGGGCGAGATGAACACGTGGGTCTTTCAAGGCCATTCGTTAATTCAAAAAGGTCCCACTCTCGATCTGTGGCGAGCTCCCACCGATAACGATGTGCGGCTGGCGCCGAAGTGGCGCCAAAAGGGCCTTGATCACTTACTGTGGCGCCCTGATGGGTCCGAGTGGGAGCGCCTTAGTGCCTCGCTAGCCGAGTTTAAGGTGGTCGGGCGGCTAGCCCCCGCCGTCCATGCCTGGGGACTTCAGGTGACCTATCGCTACCGCGTGTATGGATCAGGGGAGATTCGCCTCACCGTCGATGCCCAGCCTGAGGGAGAAGGTCCCGAAATATGGCCGCGCTTTGGACTGGCGCTGGTGTTGCCAAAGAGCTTCAACCAAGTGAGTTGGTTAGGACGAGGTCCCCAAGAAAGCTATCCCGATAGTTTTCGCGGACAGCGTCTAGGGCGATACCATGCCCGGGTGGAGGACCTGACCACGCCCTACATTGTGCCCCAAGAAAATGGAAGCCATTTCGAGACGACTTGGGTGGCGGTGACCAACGAGCGCGGCATCGGCCTGTTGGCCGTGGCCGAGACCGAGTTGTCTTTTAGCGCACAGCGGTTTACTTCGGGCCAGCTGGAGTCGGCTACCAACCGATGCCTGCTCACGCCTGAGGACGGCACCTTTCTTCACCTAGATTGGCGCCAACAAGGGTTAGGCAGTGCCAGCTGCGGCCCCGAGGCGCTTGCTCAACATGAACTGCGTGCAAAGCCGACGACCTGGTCGGTGCGACTTCGCGGACTCGATGTCAACGCGATCTCTGCCGAGCTTGCCAGCCGGTTGCTTCTAGAGGATTACAGCGGCTAGACTATTTGCGCAAGGGGCGCGAAGGGCGAGACCGCCTGTGCGCCCCTGCTTGAGCGGGGGGCATGGACAGGCAATGATCATCAAAGATGGCGCACAGGTTCAAGACACGGCTCTGATCAGGCCCAGTGGCAGTCAACAAGCGTGGCTTGATGTGCCTTCCGATACCGCGGGCGAGCTTCAGCGGATGGGGGAGACGCTGGGCCTGGATGCTAAGATCATCGATGAGATTCGTCTGGATGGGGAGCGGGCGCAACTACAAGATCGCGACGAGCTTTTATTGATGCTCATCTTCATTCCAGAAGACGAGCATCTGAAGCCGATGTTCCTCATTTTGGGACCAAACCTCCTCATCACCGTCCATCGCGATCCTATCACCCTGGTCAGCGATTTGGCCAAAGAGGTCGCGAAGAAGGCGGAGCTCTTCGATTCCCCTACCTATCTGCTCTACGAAGTTTTAGAACGCGCGGCAGATCTGTATTTGGAGCGCCTGGATGTCGCGGATGCGCGATTTGATGATCTGGAAGAGGCCGTCTTGAATGGCCAGGATCGGGCACGCGAGATCTTTGCCTTGCGCCACGAACTCCATCGCTCGCGTCAGGTGCTGGCGGACTTGCGTCGTATGGCCGCTCGCCTGTCGCGCCGCAAGTTCGCCTCAGAGGGCGGAGAACCCAATCTTTTCGTGGACGTGTATGAAGGTTTTTATCACGTCATGGATAACATTGACAGCCTACGCGACAACCTTACTGGGTTAGTGGATCTGCAGTTGAATCAACGATCGACCCGGCTCAACGAAATCATGAAATTCCTTACCATATTTTCCACGATCTTCCTTCCCCTTTCCTTCATTACGGGATTTTTAGGGATGAATCTGCATCCCATGCCCGAGCTCACGGCCCCCTATAGCCAAGAGTTTACGATGGCCCTGATGGGCATCGTGGTCCTAAGTATGCTCTACATCTTTAAGCGGCGAAAATGGATGTAGTGGCCGAACACGCGAGATGGGCAGTCAAAGAAGATGGAGGCGGGCTGGGGTGGATGTGAATGCGGAAAAACGCCAGGCAGGGGATAAAGCGGCGGAGTACGTTCAATCAGGGATGACCATCGGCATCGGCACCGGCAGCACCGTGTATTGGCTTATCCAAGCGCTGGCCAGGCGTATCGCTCAGGAGAATCTGAGCTTCCGAGCCGTGGCCACCTCGGAGAAGACGGTCCATTTGATCGGCGGCTTAGGCTTTGACCTGGTTTCTTTGGATCAGGTAAAGCACTTAGACTTGGCCATCGATGGGGCCGACGAAGTCGACCCTAGGGGGCGCCTCATCAAGGGGGGCGGTGGAGCGTTGGTCCGTGAACGTTTAGTGGCCAGGGCGGCAGAACGTTTCCTTGTGATGGTTGACGAGTCTAAACAGGTCCAGGTCTTAGGGAAGTTTCCCCTGCCGATCGAGGTCG
>JAKAAL010000743.1 GCA_021802375.1 Bacillota bacterium
GATCTTTGCGCTCGGATCGATTGTTCTAGGTTCTTCATATGTGGCCTTCTTAACGGCAGGACAATCCGACAGGCTCCTATCTACAGGGGTGTTAATCATCGCAATGCTTCTTTTTAGTGTAGGGGAACAGTTGTTTTTCGCTCCTTCTACGGCAATATTGTTGCACCTCGCAAATTCCGGCCAAGAAGGGGCATACATGGCTGCGTATCAAGGAGTATTTGCTTTTGATAACATGATCGGGCCTGTCCTAGTCAGTTTTCTGGTTCGTTCTTCTTTCTCTTACGGGGGCTTGTGGATTGCGCTGGCGGCGCTCGCTTTCCTCGGTGCGGCTCTTCAAAGGTTCACAGCTTCAAAGGCCAGCCATGCCCTTACAGATTAGGAAAGGGGGAAACATCATGCAACGCATTGAATTTGACGTTGTCGTAATCGGATCCGGTATCGCGGGGTTGAGCGCAGCATTATCTTCGGCCGAGCAGGGTTTGCGGATTTTGATTGTTTCGCGTTACGAGGCTAGCAAGCCGCACTCTATCAACGGCGCAGGGATGAACGGAATAGTTTCTGACTCGTTAGACTGGAAAATCCACGCGCGGGACACGATAGTCGCCGGCGACTATCTATCCAACCAATTAGCAGTTGAAACCATGTGTACAGACGCCTATCAGACTATCGAACGTTTCATCACGCTGGGAGCACCGTTCCGGAGAAATCTTGTAGGGAGCTTTGGCAGAGAAATCTACCATACCCCTGATATAACAGGACGAACCGCGATTGCCTCTCTCTGGAAAGGTCTTAAGGCCCGAAGTGACGTTCATGTAATGGAAGGATGGCGCATCACCGACGTCGTAGTCGAAAACCATGCCGTAGCTGGTATCAAAATGTTCAATGGATCTCTTCAGGCGACTGTGCCGTGTCGTGCGGTCGTGCTGGCTACTGGCGGGACGAGCACTCTTTATTCCCGTGCGACAACGTCTGCATCTCACTATACGGCTGACGGAATCATGGCTGCGTTCAGATGCGGAGCGCTACTTGCGGACTTAGAAATGATCCAGTTTCATCCCACGGCGCTTCCCGACGGCTCTGTCATTTCGGAATCTGCGCGAGCAGCCGGGGCCATCTTACGGAACAGCATTCAAGAACCCTTTATGCATCGTTATGCGCCTCAAAAGAGAGAGTTGGCTCCACGCGATGTTGTGTCTAGAGCGATTTTTACTGAAATTGAATCAGGGAGAGGGTCTACTTCATTTGTATATCTTGACTTCACAAAGATAAATTCGGGCTATTGGGATACCGACCACATCAAAGAAATCCGTGCCATGGCTATGGAGAGATGTCGTATTGATATTCAAGTAGGGCCAATTCCGGTGGCGCCCGCGATGCATTATTTGATTGGCGGAGTAAAAACGGATATCAACGGTTCCACCAATATTCCGGGTTTGTACGCGGCCGGAGAAACGGCTTCTACGGGAGTGCATGGGGCGAATCGCCTTGGCGGCAATAGCTTGTTAGAGGCCAGCGTATTCGGGTGGCGCGCAGGACTTCACGCCGCCAAATTTGCAAGGACGCCGTCATCCCATTCCACTGCCCCCACGAACGTAGAGAATTGTGGGACGCATACTGGTTCAAATCGGCAAATTGGGGATTTGCTGGCGCAAGCACAGGCCATTTTTGGTCTTGCAATGGGCATCAAACGATCCGAAGTTGTGCTGGCTGAGGCGGTCAACACCCTGTCATCTCTCCAGCAGGAAGTAATACGGTATCAAGACGAACAGTGGTCGGACCAATATTGGGATGTTGCGAACACCGTAGGACTCGGCTTACTGTCTGCGCATTCTGCGTTATTGCGGCAGGAAAGTCGCGGAGCCCATTATCGCATTGATTATCCCGCACGGGACGATACCCGATGGTCAAAGCATATTTTGCTCAAACGCAGCCATGATGACTCGCTCGAGACATCATTCGAACCAGTTACTTATCAGGGGTGGTTTGAACTGGAGCAAAGGGAGATGGGATAATGGGACAAAACTGGACCAAAGCCGAATTGAGCACACGTTGGCTACTTCAACCATGGGTTCGTCCGACACCCACCTTCGCTTTAGATGGCTTCTCGTCCTCGTTCCCTAAAGCGGAGTTCCTTACGAATTACTACGATCATGAGCTTTGGTATGCGCCGGGAGCGGCGGACATAGCGGTGACCAAGGCGAGGATCTGGGACACTCTTGAACATTCCCGTTTCGATCCAAAGCTTACTCTGTTGTTGGTTAAGGGGCGCCCATTAGCCCATGCACTGTATTCTGATGTTATTGCGCGTTACGGAGATTCGCCCATCGCTAGCCGGCGGATAAGTCGCCCTAAACTTGCGCGGGTAATGGAACACGGTGCCACGCTCGTTATGAGGTCCATTGACGAGGTTGATACCAATTTGTCGGCTTTAGCTTCCTCATTAGAATGGAATTTCGATTGCCGGGTATTTGTGGACTTGTACGCGAATAGTGCCAATGCACCCCAAGGAACAACGCCGCATTGGGACGACAACGATACGATCGCCGTACAACTTTGGGGAACCAAGCGATGGTTGGTTCATGGCCCTGGGCGTATTAACCCTCTGAGGGCGGAGCGTGCCCGGAATGAATGCCCGAAAGAAGTTATGATGGATGTCGAACTTCAGACAGGCGACGTGCTCTACGTTCCAAAAGGCCATTGGCACAGTGTCACTCCTACGTCCCAGGAGTCGGGCCACCTAGCTATCTCGTTGCGTCATGCAACGGGACATGATTTTCTGCAGTGGTTGGTCAGCTTGGCTGTAGAAAACGAACAAGTTAGACAGCCTTTGAAAACTAATCGAGTGTCCTTGGATCCTGATTATGCTCTAAACTGCCTAAAAGGTCTTGGCGAAAGTCATTTCCTTGCGGACATGGCGGCGAAGGCGACGCCTCACTGGTTGCCGACCCCAAGGGGTCCAGACACCGACCAGGTTTCCTTCACCTCTCCGCGACGGACCCCGCTGTTCTGGGAAAGCGGAATGCTTCACGTTATGGCACTCGGCTACGAGTGGACGTTCGACTCATCGACGGCTCCCTTTGTCGAAAAGATTTGCACAATACGCTCGATGTCATTGGATGAGGTTACAGATCTCTTGGACGACACGGGAGTGGTCGACGAATTGGAATATGAAGGATTTTTGGTCACGGTTTAACATTAACTCGGAGGGATATCGAATATGACTAGTTTCGATGTCATTGTTGTGGGGTGTGGAATGGCCGGATTAAATGCGGCCCTTTCAGTGGCGGAGGAAAGCCCTGACTTGAACAAATGCTTCCCATGTGGTCAAAGGAACAGCCATGTCAGCGAAGTCATCTTGCGTTGGAATGATAATGACTTGCTCCAATGCACTGTGTTGTGACGTGTGTTCCCA
>JAKAAL010000744.1 GCA_021802375.1 Bacillota bacterium
TGGACGGGACTCGTAAAAACCCCCTATCACCCGGGCATCCGCATACGTCTCGATCAAACGACGCCAACATGGCTCAATCATCTCGCGCCATGGCTGGTTCAACGTGTCCGCCTCCTATTATGGATTATGCCAAGGAATTCTCACCTGTTTGAGTTCCTTGGGGTAGTACTTGCGGAGCGGGCACCTTCCCGGTGGAAAACCCCTCCACCATCGTGGTGGGAATCGCGATGAGCTCGACGGCGCAGCCAGGTTCACTCATCTGGTGACACAACAATCGCACGGCCGCTTGGCCCATAGCCCATTCATCCTGGCGGACATGCGTCAACTCATATGCTGAATCCACTAGCCAGGGTCCATCAAAGGTGATCAACGATACGGGATCGGGGCAACCCCGATGCAGTTCATGGAGGGCTTTCAGGGTATCCATACCAATGCGATATTCCGCAGCTAATACCCCGCTTACGTCGGGATGCAGACGCAAGAACTCAAGAACTCCTTGATAACGCCGTCCTACTCTCCCGACGTCCTCATCCACCTGTTCCGATGGCAGATCACACATGACGAGCTCGGGTTCAAGGCGCACGCTCATCTCGCGTAATGCACGCGCATAGCCCGCGTAACGCTGTTCCAGGGTTTCGGTATGCGCCGTAGGAGGCGACAAAAAGGCGATGGTACGATGTCCCTGATGGAGCAAAAGTCGAGTAGCACGCCACCCAGCCTGCTCATTTTCTGACCAGACGGCCGATACAGGAATCCGACTCAACGGTTTGTCCACCAATACCAAGGGGTCTCCGTCTAGGTGCAAGCGTAAAATTCTTGCGTTATGATACTCACCGTTCACCGGAAAGATGATGAATCCTTTAGCGCCTCGCGCTTTTAAACGCTCAATTTCCTCCGATTCTCCTTGCTGATCTCCATGGGACAGCCCTAAGAGGACGTCGAATCCCCTTTTTCGCAAACCATAGTGCAAACTCGCTAAGAGTCGAACGCCATAGCTGGGCGATAGACCAGGCATAATGATGGCCACCAGACCCTCAAGAGGTTCCGAAGGATCTCCTGTGGCTCGTTTCACGTAATTTCCTCGACCTGGTTGGCGCACGATATAGCCGTCTTTGGCCAATTCATCCAAGGCGCGTTTGGACGTGATGCGACTTACCTGAAATCGGGCGGCGATCTCGGTTTCGGACCCTAGCGCATCGCCGGGGCCGAGACTCTTGGACTCGATAGCCTGTAAAATTTCCCGATAGATCTTTTTGTATAGCGTCTTATCCCGTTGTATGCTCATGAACTCCCTCGCCAATCAATGAATGACCCGTTCCTGGCTCCAGTCGCGAGACACCAAGGGGGGCCGCGTGATAGGATCAAAGCCTAAGGCACGCAAAATCAATTCGGCAAACATTGAGTTCGCCCAGGCAAACCACGGTCGCGTGTACCTTGCAGGATCGTCGACATCGACGCTCTCATGCATCAATCCAGTGCCTCCGTCAGCATTTGCTAATTTCATGGCTACGTCCCAGGCTGTGCGTGGTAAAGGCTCCGTCATCGCTTGCATAATCACGGCCAACGGCCAAGCGTAATGGGTCGGTGTATGTGGACTCCCCACCCCAGACAACATCTTCCCTTCATAATAATAGGGATTCTCCGCGCTGAGAAGCCATCGACGAGTGTTGCGATAGATGGGATGGTCAACTGCGCAAAAGTTCAAATAGGGCAGCGCCAGCAGACTTGGAACATTGGCGTCATCCATCAGCAGGGCGTTACCTAAACCGTCCACTTCATATGCCCATATCCTCCCGTATGGCTCCGCCTCTCGAATGCCGTACCGCAAAATCCCCGCCAAGATTTGCGACTTTAGTCGCTGAACACGGGTTTGCATGTCTTCATCAGCCCAGATGGTATCAGCCCACTCCGAAATCATATCCAACGAGACTGCCATAAACATTTGCGCGGGAATGAGATAAGGGTACGTGGTCGCATCATCACTCGGACGAAATCCTGACCAAATCATTCCGGTCGGCCGGGAGGGCGGGCCCAAGCCGCAACGTAATAAGGTATCGCTGGAATTGGTCCCGGGTCGTTGAAAGCGATAGGCGCTACGAGCTTCATGGTCCTGCTCGCATTCGAGCACTTCCAGCATGCGCGTTACCGCCTGGCAAGGCGCCCCTCTTAAAACATCTACATCGCCGGTGGCATGAACGTACATCCACCAGAGGCGGATCGGATGGGCTAAGGAATCAATCTCAAATTTTCGTTCGTAAATCCAGGGCCCCATATCGGTGCGATCGCCTGGAAAGCCATGCTGCCCGCTAGCCTTTTGGTTGAAGGCGTTAGCGTAGGCATCTTCCACGATGTAGTGGGCTTGGCGCAAGACGACGCCGCGGATTAGGCTTTTCAGAAGAGGATCCTCGTGGGCAAATCGGATGTAGGGCTCTAGTTGTGCGGAAGAGTCCCTCAGCCACATCGCGGAAATGTCTCCGGTAAGGACATAGGGAAGGTCCCCTGGATCCCAGCGCACGGTGGTTTGGATGGTGTTGAGAAAGCAGTTGGTGGCCATTTCCGCCAGATGTTTGTCCTTAATCGTCTGCTTAAAGTGCTTGACCACGCCACTAAGGCTAGCACTTTCCGTCCAATTGAAAATCATAGGCGTCTCCTACCTTCCCATCTCGCAAGTTATCGTTGAGCGTTATTCTACGCACCGTCTTAGACAGGCCTCACGCTCCATCTGGACAAGGAGCAAGGGATCCCCTTTTGGCGATCCCTTGCTCGGTGATCGGCTAGGAGGGTGGAGCGGTCTTAATAGCCTGCTTAATTCCGTACACCATGTGGTTGACTCCCTTGTAGGTTGGCACCTTGCCAAGCAAGATGTTATTCCACTCGGCTGTAATGACATTGTCCGCGTTGCTGGCCCAAGTTGACAGGAACTTATCCGGCGCCTTGAGGGGAGCCGTGAGTTCGTACTTGACTGATCCGCCAACCGACGCCTCGTGGTCCCTCTTCAGGGTGTTGAAGTACGCGGTCGCGGCGGGAACATAAGCTGGGGACGCCACAGGGTGTTCGCCCAACATGGTACCTAACCCATGAGTGTCTAAATACGACAACACCAGCCACACGGCGCGAGGATTCGCAAGATTTGAAGGTGAGGCAATGCCGACTGCATCGTAAGGCTGAACATTTCTTTTCACAATCGGTTGGGGGGCCCATCCCCATTTGAATTTCGGCCCATCCTGCAAGATGCTTGTAGTCAGCCACTGTCCCCCACCCATCATCGGAACCTTACCGGTGGCAAAGACGGCTGTAGAGTTCGATACCGTGTAGGTGGGTGGAGCCACCCAGCCGTTTCTGATGGCCTTGACCATCAACGATGTTCCCACAATCAGTTGCTTGGCTGCCGTGACTTGGGTCGGAGCT
>JAKAAL010000745.1 GCA_021802375.1 Bacillota bacterium
CCCTCATCACTTAACCCCACGTCTTGATGCCCTTGCCAACGACCAATTTGGTTCCATTCTGTTTCCCCATGTCGAATCATTATCAAATGCATTGGCATACCTTCCTGACCCCACATTTTCGTATCAACGATCCCGGCCTGAAGGCCAAGGTTTCCGCCGTGCAGAATTTTTATGAATCAACGCCCCCTAATCGGCAAACGCTACCACCAAGGAATCGTAAAAAAGGGGGGCTTCGAGTGCCAAAAGAAATCAACTTGCTTGCGCGGTTTACAATGCTGGAACGTGCGCAAGCCTGCCGGGACGCACTGCGCCACCAGGGGTTTGATGTCGTGCAAATAGATAATATTCCATCTATGGAAAGCTCGCAATTGCTAAACCACGCTCCCATGGTGGAATGGGGACGCTACGGGTATGAATTTGACCGGTTAGATGACAAATGGACCGTGCCCGCTCCATGGGACCATCACGGATTAGGTTACAGCGAGGATTGGTTGCTTACGGCAGTAGTGCCACATGATGAGGTAGACAAAGCCTCCGCCATCATCACAGATTTCGGGGGAAAGTTATAATCCTCTGAATCCAGTAAAACCCAAGGGTTTCATGATGGTGTTGCCGCGGGGCACTTCAGCTCGCGGCTTTTAGAGTTGTTAGTATTTAATATGAATTTGTTGATCTATAATAATCCCGTGTCTTAACGCTCACGTTAACGTTAGAATGGAGGTGGCATTATGCCGAATCGGGGTCACGTGGCTTACAAATGGATTGCCTTGTCCAACACTACATTAGGAATTCTGATGGCGGCCATTAATGGCACCAGCGTAATTATTGCCCTACCCGCAATTTTTCGCGGAATTCACGTCAACCCTTTAGCTTCAGGACAAACTGGACTACTATTGTGGGTTTTGATGGGATTCAACGTGGCAACCACAATTCTCTTAGTCTCGTTTGGGCGGCTTTCGGATAGCTATGGCCGGGTCCGACTCTATAACGCCGGGTTTGCGGTCTTCACTCTCGGATCACTGTTGCTTTCAATCACTTGGGGCCATGGCGTGGATGGCGAGTGGCAGCTGATCATCTTCCGGTTCGTTCAAGGTATTGGAGGCGCATTTCTGTTCGCAAACAGCGCCGCCATCTTAACAGATGCCTTTCCCTCCAATGAACGCGGATTTGCCCTAGGCCTCAATCAGGTTGCCGGTATCGGCGGAGCCGTTATCGGCATCGTTTTAGGCGGTGTAATGGCCGCCATTGACTGGCGATGGGTGTTTCTCATTAACGTACCATTTGGACTCATTGGTACGGTGTGGGCATATGTGGCGCTGAAAGAACTCGACCGCAATCGGCCTTCCCTGCGGCTGGATTGGGTTGGCAACATCACATTTGCGGTGGGACTATTGGGAGTGCTGCTAGGTCTTACCTACAGTATTCAGCCCTATGGCACGCATGCCACAGGATGGCACAGTCCGTTTGTTCTCACCAGCCTTATTGTGGGCATCATACTGCTGATCGTGTTTGTCATTGGCGAACTCTACATCAAGGACCCCATGTTCAACATGCGGCTTTTCAAAAACCAGGCATTTAGCGCCGGCAATGTAGCCGGATTGTTGGCCGCTATTGCACGTGGAGGTCTACAGTTTATGTTGATTATTTGGTTGCAGGGCATTTGGCTGCCCCTACACGGGGTTTCCTTTGTCAATACGCCGTTGCAGGCCGGAATAGACACTCTGCCGCAAATGGTTGGATTTTTGTTGGCTGGCCCGATTAGTGGACGGCTGTCAGACCGTTTCGGCGCTCGTTGGTTTGGCTTTGCTGGAATGCTCGTGGCTGGTGCCGGATTCCTTTGGCTGACAACCTTGCCCGCTGACTTCCATTATTGGGTGTTTGCTGGCGCCATTTTCTTGCTGGGATGCGGAATGGGTCTATTTGCATCGCCCAACTCGGCAGCCATCATGAACAGCGTGCCTGCCCGTTATCGCGGAGCCGCTTCCGGCATGCGGTCGACCTTTATGAACGCTGGCATGATGCTTAGCATGGGCATTTTCTTCACGATGGTCATTACCGGCCTCAACACCAAATTGCCCCATGCTCTGTCCAAGGGCCTGCTCGCATACCATCTGCCAACACCGTTGGTCGTAGGCATCGCCCATCTCCCCCCCATTGCCGCCTTGTTTGCTGCACTCCTGGGTTATAACCCACTGAAGACATTTTTACCGGCCGCTGTTCTACATTCATTGCCAGTTGCCAGCCGGGCAGCCTTGGTGGGTCGCGCATATTTTCCTCACTTGATAGCAAAGCCTTTCATGGGCGCCTTGCGGACAGTGTTCATCTTTTCCCTGATCATCTCTTTAATTGCGGCCATAGCTTCGTTACTGCGGGGACCGCAATATGTACATCAAGACGAGGACACGACGTCGACGTCAGCAGAAAAAGCTCAACGTCGTTATATCGCCATTGCCCTAATGGGGATTTATGCCAGTCGCCATAACCTATTGCAAAATAGCTCAGGCTCGGAAGCACGCGATATATTAGAAAAGTCGATGAGGTTGCTCCTCATGTCTTCCGACCCACGTCGGTTTGGCAAAGGTTCAGCACCATCGATTTTAAAGGGAGGCAGTACTGCTCGATGACACGATACTTTTGGCCGATAACCACATCCGTGTTGAGTCTGGTCATTTCGGCATTGTTGATGATGAGTCCCTGGACCTTTGCCCTTAATCTATCAGGGCACTCTTGGGGACCAGCCACGGAAACCTTTTTTTGGTCGGGCATTGCTCTTTTGATGATGTCGCTGATGAGCACAATGTTTTGGCTAATAGGGCTGAAGAGAGGCCTAGCTCAGAATTGGCAGCCCGCCCCCGTCGACGAAACCAAAGGGCCTGACCAGCCATCACCCAGAACACCAGAACCCGTTGCGTCTCAAGACGATCTATGGGACCAGCAGTTGCGACAATTAGCGCAAGAAGTCCTACGAGACATTGACCCTGTCCAATCCGGGGTAGCTCCATACAACAGGAGGGATTCTTTGTGAAAACTGCCGTATGGTTAAGTAGTCTTAGCGTGTTGGGAGGATTATGGGTTATGTTATCTCCCGCCATCGTGGGCTTTTCCTCCACGGTTCCGACCCATCCTTGGACTATTCCTGTAAAAATCGCCATGATATTTGGCGGGCTCTTGGTACTCCTTGGAATCGCCGGATTGATAGGGTTTTATGCAGCAGGTTTTGCCAAAATGCCCACAGCTGGTGTGCAACGACCCGGCGTCCGGCCAACTGCACAGAAAAACGACTCTCTTCGTGCTGCCCAGGACCCCGGAGAAGGATATTTTGGCCGTACGCTGCTGCTCGTGGGTGCAGAAATTACACCGCCTCAAAACCATTTACTGGTCATGTTTGCTGACAAATTGGCCAAC
>JAKAAL010000746.1 GCA_021802375.1 Bacillota bacterium
TTGACGAGACCCTTGACGTCTATAAGGCTCTTAGGTTTCATCGGTCGTATCTAACGCTTAAGTAGACGAGATGGGATGGATGAGAGTCCGGTAGGCGTTTTGAGTGGATTGACATCAGGGCCCGTGCGGGTTACGATGCGTTTATATTGATACTAAGTATCATTATGGCGACGATGGAAGGAGGATGAGCCCGTGAATACCGACATGCCTTCAGATCCCGTTTCGGTGGTCGCTTGCCTGGAAGCAGGGCTGGTGGCTGATAGCTATCGTCTGACCCGAGCCCGTCATGTGATTTTAACGGTCATGGCGACGTTCGGTCACCCTTTTACCAGTACCGAATTAGAGCAAGCGGTGGCTGACCTGGACGCTTCGATAGGGCGCGCATCCGTCTATCGTACGCTTACGTTGATGGAGAGCCGAGGAGTGGTGGAAAAGCTGCATCAGGCCGGGATTGAGCATTATACGCTCTGCCTCAAGAGCGAACACCATCATCATGTGACCTGCGTTGAGTGTGGACGCACCGAGGAGTTTGCGGTTAAGGACAACATCGACCTGATGTCCGCGGTCGATGGGTTGGCTCGGCGCCTCGGATACCTACCTCGCTCACACGTCCTGGAGGTCTATGGCGTCTGTCCATTATGCCAAGAGAGCGGCGCAGAAGCGTCGGGTGCTGCGCCCCCAAATGGACACGGCGCCGGTGGACGTCACCCTCTCGGGCGCCGCGCTGACCGGTGAGCGCACGGGGGTAAGTCCGGCTCTTTGATGACGGACATTTTCCATTTAGATATGCGGAAAGGGGCGCCTAAACATGAGTAACCAAGAAGTGAATGATCGGATTGATGCCGTAGACGCAAGTTCTGGGCACCTACAAAGTTCGCAAGCATTGCCTGTTTTGAGCATTTCCGATCTGTTGGTCGCATATGACACCAAGGTGGTATTAAACCACATAAATCTCAGTCTGCGAGCGGGTGAACTCATCGGCATGATTGGTCCCAACGGTGCCGGCAAAAGTACATTGCTTCGCACTATCGCGGGATTAATCCGCCCGCAAAAGGGGACGATCACCTTCCCCGGATTAGACCGAGGCGACGAATTGCGACACCGGAAAATGACCAAAGTCGGGTACGTGCCGCAAAGATTTGATATCGATCCTGATTTGCCCCTCAGAGCACGCGATTTGGTGGGCTTAGGCTGGGATGGTCACCGATGGGGAGTGCCCGGGCCCAGTCGCCTGCGTAAGGCGGCGGTTGATAAGGCATTGACCCTGGTGGATGCGCTTTCCTTCGCCGATGCGCCTTGCGGGCGGCTTTCGGGCGGGCAATTGCAGCGCATTCTCATCGCCCAAGCCATGGTCTCGGACCCTCCTCTATTATTGCTCGATGAGCCACTGGCCAGTCTTGATCTGCGTAGTGCAGATGCCATTGTCGAAGTGGTGGATCGGGTGGCCCACGAAACCGGAGTGACCGTGCTCTTGGTGACCCATGACATGAACCCGCTGCTCCGAGCGATGGATCGGATTATTTATGTGGTCAACGGGAATGCGGTGATAGGTTCGGTTGAGGACGTCGTGAAGAAGGACGTTCTCGGGGCGCTTTACGGCTACGAGGTTGAGGTGATTCAAGTACGGGGACGAATTTTGGTGGTTGGGGATGATGCTCCCGTCGATTTGTCTGGTGGGTTACACCACATGACCCCGCGTCCAGAGGTCCCGGAGATGGGCAGCCGAATCGCCGAGGAGCGACGATGAACGGGGAGGGGTTGGACCATGAACTACCTGTGGCAGTGGGTATGGCCTCCGGGATTGTGGGCTAATTCGGACGTCAGAACGGCATTCTTCATTGGTACGTCAGTGGCCATCGCAGGCGCCGTGGTCGGAGTCTTTGTGATTATTCGCGGGCAAGCGTTTTCGGGCCATGCGCTGGGGGATGTAGGCGCCACCGGCGCCGCCGGAGCTTATCTGATTGGGGTTTCGGCGCTCTGGGGGTTTTTGGCGGCTGGGTTTAGTTCGGGTATCGCCATGGAGAGCTTAGGGGACCGGGTTCGGGAACGTGATATCGCCACCGGGGTGGTATTGGCTTTCATGCTTGGGCTGAGTGCTCTCCTGCTGTATTTTATTTCTACTTCTACGGGGACTGCGGGCGCGCCTATTGCGATTCTCTTTGGATCGTTGTTTACGGTCAATCCTGCGATTACGCCCGAAGTCTTTGCGTTGACCGCGCTCGCCATAGTGATCATCGCTCTCATCTACCGTCCTCTGCTATTCAGTTCTGTGACTGCTGAAGTCGCACGGGTGCGGGGAGTGTCCACTCGGCTGCTTGGCCTCATGTTCATGGTTGCTTTGGTGATTGCGGTCGAAGAGTCGGCGTTGGTTGTCGGCGCGCTGTTGAGTACGGCGCTTTTAATCGGACCTGCTGCTTCAGCGGTGCAGGTTACGCGCAAGCCTACCAGTGCGATTTTTTTGGCGGTATTGATTGCATTGGGTCAGATTTGGCTCGGAATTATCTTGGCGTATGACAGCTTCTTATGGCCGCCCGTGGATCGAGGATGGCCGGTGAGTTTCTTCATCACCAGTTTGGCGCTGCTTACTTATCTGACGATGCGCCTTGGGACCTCGATTTCGCGACACAGGAGGAGCAGGCGGCCTAGGACGACGTCTACAAGCAGTTTAGTCGCCAGCGACGCACAAGGAGGGACCCTCACATGAGTAGTGGCAGCGTTCTCGGATTCTTGTTCCCCCCTGGGATCTTCACGTTGGCCTTCATGCAAAATGCTTGGGTTGCTGGAACGGCAGTCGCAGTGGTATCCGGGATTGTCGGGTTCTTTGTGGTGCTCAGGGGCTCCTCATTTGTGGCCCATGCCGTGCCTCGAGGAAGTTTTGCTGGAGCTGCCGGAGCGGTCTTGATAGGGCAGAGCACGCTATTGGGATTGGCGGTGTTTGCCTTGATGAGTAGTTTAGGCATTGCCGTGATGCGTCGCGGGCGTGAAAATACGGTGGCGACGGCTTTGGTGTTGGTGGCGGCTTTGGGCCTCGGTGACTTCTTCTTATCGATTGGCAACGTGTACGCTCCTGAGGTCTTTTCGCTGCTCTTTGGGCAGATCGTCGGGATTAGTCGGCAACAAGTCTTTTGGGTTCTCGTGATTTCGCTCATCATCGTGGTGGTGGTCGCCTTTGCCTACCGTCCTTTGCTGGCGCAGTCGGTGACGCCAGAGACCGCACAAGTGCGGGGGCTTAGACCAAGACTGATTGACGCCATATTTTTGGTTTTGGTCTCCGCTGCGGCCACCGCGACTGTACCGGTGGCGGGAGCCCTGCTCTCTTTTAGTCTGATGGTCGGTCCTGCCGCCGCCGCCAGTCTCTTGGCCCGACGGCCAGCGACGGCGATGGCTCTCGGGGTTGGCAT